>CAITMP010000602.1 GCA_903893525.1 uncultured Acidobacteriia bacterium
GTCCTTCTGTTCCGCGGCTGGGGTCTCGAATCCCGCGTGGGTCCCGAATCCCAAGCCCGCATCAAAGTCCTGCAGACGGACTTGGAGGCCGAACGGAAGAAGCTGGAGACGTCTTATCCCTTCATCCATGGTGTGAAGGACGCCGAAAAGCCGGTCAACATCCCGCTGGCCCTCCGTGGCAACCCGGACACCCTGGGCGACGAAGTTCCGCGCCACTTCCTCAGCGTGTTCTGCGACGGCGAACCGATTCCGTTGAACCAGGGCAGCGGTAGGCTGCAAATGGCGGACCTGATCCTCGCCCAGCCCATCGCCATGCGCGTGATGGTCAACCGCATCTGGAAGGGCCACTTCGGCACCGGCATCGTCGACACCCCCAGCAATTTCGGATTTGGCGGCGAACGACCCACCAACCCGGAACTCTTGGAATACTTGGCCGCCCGTTTCCGCAAGAACGGCATGTCGGTGAAGAAACTGCACCGCGAGATTATGCTGAGCGCGGCCTATCAGCTTTCGACCGGCGATGACAAATCAGCCTCAGACAAGCTGGCGTCGGAAAAGGATTCCGGCAACCGCCTCTACTGGCGCGCCAACCGCAAACGCATGGACGCCGAGCAGGTGCGCGACAGCATTCTGCAGGTTTCCGGTAACTTGGATGACGGTATCGGCGGACCATCGCAGGACCTGAACCCCGACTACAAGCGCCGGACCCTCTACGGAAAAGTGAGCCGCTACAAGCTGGATGCCTATCTCCAATTGTTCGACTTCCCGTCGCCCAACATCAGCGCCGAAAAGCGCTTCACCACAACCGTTCCACTGCAACGCTTGTTCCTGATGAACAGCGACTTTGTGCAGCTGGAAGCCGAGGAACTGGCCAAGCGCGTCGCCAACGAGGCCAACAACCGGGCACGGGTCAAGAAGATGTACAACCTCGTCTATGGCCGCGAGCCGAGCGAGCCCGAAGTCGCGGCGGCGATTGACTACCTCCACACGGAGCCGATGAAGGCCTACGAGGAAAACAAGAACAAGCCCAAGGAGGACGCCGGTCCGGGTCGGGGCGGTCGCGGCCGCGGTGGTGCCGGTGGTCCGGGTGCCAACGTTTCCGACGCTTCGAACCCCGAGATGCCGAAGCCGGAAGTCGCTGCGGCTGGTGCGGGCGGCGGTTTCGGCGGCGGTGGCGGCGGCATGGGCATGGGAATGATGGGGGGCATGGGCGGATTTGGCGGCGGCGGTCGCGGTCGCGGTGGTGCCCGTCCCGTGGAAGTAAAGTACGAGGCCTCCGTCTGGGGCCGCTATGCCAAGGTCCTGCTCAGCTCGACCGAGTTCACCTTTATCAACTAGGAGACGCCCAAATGCACAAATCCAGAAATCCCTTCACCAGAAGAGAAGCACTCCGGCGGGTCGGCAACGGCTTCGGCATGGCGGCGTTTGCGGGCATGCTCGGCCAGTCCATGGCCCGTGCCGAGGGTATCTCCGGCGTGGTCAAGCTTGACCATCCGGCCAAGATCAAGCGGGTCATTTTCCTGTTCATGAACGGTGGTCTTTCCACCATCGACGCCTTCGACCCCAAACCGGCGCTCGAAAAATACGACGGCCAGCCGATGCCGGGCGGCTCCATCGCCACCGAGCGGAAGACCGGCGCGCTGATGAAGTCGCCCTTCACGTTCAAGAAGTACGGCCAGTCCGGCATGGATATCAGCGAACTCTGGCCGAACTTGGCCACCCACGCCGACGACATCTGCTGGGTTCGTTCGGTATTCACCGAAATCCCCAACCATGAGCCTTCCTGCCTCATGATGAACACCGGTGCCAACCAGGCCGGTCGTCCATCCATGGGCGCGTGGCTGACCTATGGCTTGGGCACGGAAAACCAGAACCTCCCGGGCTATGTGGTTCTCTGCCCGGAACTGCCAACCACGGTCGGCTCCCCGCTGTGGAGCAACGGGTTCCTGCCCGCCATCAACCAGGGCACTTTCATCGCGAACAAAGTCGCGACGCCGGGTGCCGGTGGTATGGGCATGGGAATGGGCGAGGACGGCATGGATGGCGAAATGGAAGCTATGCCCGATATGCCGGAGGAAAAGGATAAGGACGGCAAGGTCAAGCCCAAGAAGATTGTCGTTGAGAAGAATTTCGATCCCAAGAAGATCCTCAACTACGTCAACAACACCAAGTTTTCGCTCACCGAACAGCGCCGCGAACTCGACCTGCTGGGCAAGCTGGAAAAGATGCACGCCGAGGCCGCCGGGACCGATCCGCAGGTGGAAGCGGTTATCAAGTCCATGGAAGTCGGCTACCGGATGCAGACGGAAGCGCCGGAGGTGTTCGACATCCGCAAGGAATCCCAGGCCACGCTGGATATGTACGGCCCGGGAGACGTTGCGCGCGGTGCCCTGATGGCGGTGCGGCTCGCCGAAAAGGGCGTCCGCATGACCCAGCTCTACTACGCCAAGGGTGACCCGTGGGATGCCCACGCCGACATCTTCGCGCACAAGATCAACGCCAAGAATTCCGACCAGGCGTTTGCAGCGGTGATCACCGACCTGAAACAACGCGGCTTGTGGAAGGATACGCTCGTTGTCTGCGGTTCCGAATTTGGCCGGACTCCGGTCCGCGAAGTAGGCGGCATGGGTGCGGGCATCAAGCGCGGCCGCGACCACAACCCGCACGGTTTCACCATGTGGCTGGCTGGCGGCGCGGTCAAGGGCGGAACAATCTACGGTGCCACCGACGATTTCGGCTTCAAGGCCATCGAGAAGCCGACCCACGTGCACGATATCCACGCGACGATTCTGCACCTGCTGGGCATCGACCACACCAAGCTGACGTACCGCTACAGCGGACGCGACTTCCGGCTGACCGACGTCTCCGGCAACGTGCTGCACGACCTGATCGCGTAGCATGCGGGCCTGTTTCAGCTTTGCATTTCTTCTTGGATCCTTTGTAGCGCACGCGCAGTCCGTTGAACCCGGTACCCTTCCCCAACGCTGGGCTACCGGGGGGCCGAACTGCCTCGAACTCCCCGCTTGGGAGATCCACGAATACAACCCGACCGTCTACATCCTCCGGGAATCCGGCTGCACGCACTACGAAAAGCCGTTCCTCTACCTTTTCTTCGGGAAGACACGGGCGCTTCTGGTGGATACCGGTGCCGGGAAAAGTGATGCGGCGGTAGTTGTCGGCGGCTTGATCGACAAGTTCCTCGCCCGCGAAAAGCGTGAGTCCCTGGAACTGGTCGTGAGCCATTCGCACGCCCACGGCGACCACGTTGCCGGGGACGCGGGCTTCGACGGTCGCCCGAATACTACCCTGGTGAAGGCCACGGTGGACGCTGAATCGAAGTTCTTCGGCATCAAGACGTGGCCCCAGGACCAAGGCTCCATCGACTTGGGGGACCGCGTGATCGATGTATTGGCGATTCCCGGCCACGACGCCGCCCACTTGGCCTACTACGACCGCCGCACGGGTATCTTCCTAACTGGAGACCACTTGTATCCCGGTAGGCTCTATGTCCGCGATTTCCCCGTCTATACCGAAAGCACCCGCCGCATGGTGAAGTTCACGGTCGACAAACCGGTTTCGCACATCCTCGGCTGCCACATCGAGCAGACCACAACACCTGGCGTGGATTACCCGGTCGGGACGAAGTATCAACCCGAAGAACACCTCCTGGCGCTGGGCCGCGCGAATCTGTTGGAGTTACTGGACGCGCTGGAGCGGAATCCAGGCAAGAAGACGGTTCTACGGGATATTACGATCGCCCCGAGGTAACTGCTTCCACTCGTCATTCGCCGGTGTCGCCTCGGGAACCAAACACAAGCCCAACAGACCCGCAAGGTCCCGCAGTCGTTTGTCGGACGCGACAAAGGTATCGGCCCGCAACAAGCTTGCCGAGGTCGCGTGGATCAGGTCCAAGCTGCGGATCAGCAGAGGCGGCTTCGCTTCCGCAGCCGAGCGCGCGACCCTCTCGGTTTCGAAGGCTATTTGCGTGCTGTAGGGGATGAGAATGATTGCACCGGAACGACAGTCGGCTCGAAATTCGTCCAAAGCCCGACCCGAGCCGCCGCGCGGAAGTGCCCCGGCGAATTCCTTTCTCAGCAACGTGGCAGCCACTTCAGTCTCGGCAATTGCCGAGGTCATGATGGGTGCCGCCTGCCCGGCGATCCTCCGGATGAAGTAGTCGGAATCCGATTCCGGCGCATAAAGCTTGACGAGCGCCGAGGTATCCCAGTAATCCATCGCCTCAGTCCCGGTCGGCCCGAAGTTCGGCCAGAATCTCATCGGATGTCATTCCGGGCACCTGCGGAACCGCCAAACCCAGCTGCAGCGTGCGAAGTCTTGCAGCCCAACTCTCACCCATGGATTCAGGCGACGGAGTTGCCGCTGCCGTTAAACGTGCACGGATCACGCCACGAACGGATATCAGTACATCTTCGCCCGTAGACGCAAGTTCCACCAGTTCCGAAAGCTTCGCCTTGCTTTCACGCAGAGTCATCACCATGAGACTAGTGTAGTCTCTTTGGGATTTCGTGGTCTACGCAGCGATCTCCTCAACTTCCCGCATCCCCGAACACGCGGCCTCCAACTTCGCATGGAATTCCGCCGCCGCCGAGTCCGTGGTTTTCCCCGGCGGAGCCACATCCAGCGCCACCTGGGACCCGTTCTCCGGATCCCCCTTCGCCAAAACCACTACCCGAGACGCCAAAAAAGCCGCCTCCTGCATGTTGTGCGTCACGAACAGCACCGTGATCCCCGTATCGGCCCACAACTGCTTGATCAACTGCTGCATCTCGCGCCGCGTGCCGGGGTCCAGCGCGCTGAATGCCTCGTCCATCAAGAGAATCCGTGGCTGCATGATCAGAGCTTGCGCGATCGCCACCCGCTGCTGCATGCCGCCCGAGAGCTGGTCGGGGTACTTCCCCGCGTCGGATTCGCGCAGTCCGATGCGCCGGATGTACTCCATCGCCTCCTCCCGCACTTCACGCTTACGCTGGAAGTAGCCCGGCATCCAACGGGTTGCCAAGTTGAATTCGCTCACCAACGGCCCGAACGTGATGTTGTCGAGCACCGTGCGGTCTGGAAACAGCGAATATTTCTGCGGGACATAACCCCGCGTGCGGTCCGGGCGCTGGTGTTCCACGCCATCGATCAGCACCCGACCGGTGGCGGGCCGTTCCGATCCCAGCACCAACCGCAGCATCGTCGACTTCCCGCACCCGGTCTGCCCCAGCAGACAAATGAAATCTCCTTGGTGTATGTCCAAGTTGATTCCGGCACCAACGGCCCCAAGCACCGGCCGCAAAGGGGTGCCATAGGCGACGGTTATATCCTTGATTGCAATTAGCGGCATAATCACGCCTCCCGGAACCACGGATGCAGTTGCTTGTTCACCACACGCATCACCAGATCCACCACAAACAACAACAACGCCACCCAGAGGACGTAAGGAATAATCACGTCCATTCCCATGTGGCGGCGAAGAAGCGCAATCCGGTACGCCAAACCATCGGTCGACGCGATCATTTCCCCCGCGAACAGGAACAGCATCACGGCTTTCAGATTGAGCCGGATGCTGTTCAGCACACGAGGCAGAATCTGCTTCAGGACCACGGTATAGGCGATGTCGAAATCGCCCGCGCCCAGCGTAAACGCCTTCACAACCTGCTCCTGCGGGATACCCTTCGTCAGGTTGTAGACATCCAGGATCACGGTGGGGGCCACGCCGATCACGATCAGCATGATCTTCGAAAGCTCGTCAATTCCGAACGCGATGAACAGGATCGGCAGCAGCGACAGCGCCACGATCTTGTCAAAGAACAGCAGGAACCGCAGAAAGAAGGACCCGAAGTAGGGAAACAGCCCCATGTGGAGCCCCAGCAGCACCGCCGGAACCAGCAGCGCCATGCTGATGGCGAACCGCCGGGACGTCGCCACGGTATCCTTCCACAGCATGCTGCCCATTAGCTTCTGCGACAGCGTGGCGGTCTCCGGCAGCGCCTCGTCCTCCTCGGCCGGCTTCAAGAGGGCATCGGACATGCCTTGGACCATTTGCGCCACGGTCGGCATCACCCGGTCCTCGGGGTTGTCCTTGTGCCTGTCGCGCGAAACTTGGAAGTAGGCGACAATTCCCCCTGCGAACAGCAGCCAGGAGAGAACAAGGCTGACGGTCGCGCCCGGCTTGGCATTGACTGCGAAAAGCTGCATCCGGTGCCCCTAGAGCTTGCCCGCCGCGGCCATTTCCATGTAGGCCGAGTCGAATTTCAACCGGACACGGTCGGCCTTGCCCTGGATTGTCCCGTCCGGGAACTTGATCGCAACGTCGTCCACAGATTTTGCGTTGTTCCCCAAGAGTCCATGCTCGAAGCAGAACTGCCGGACCAGCGCCATGGTCTTCTTCAGATCCGCCGATTTGCCGAAATCCGACGCGGCCTTCGGGGCGAAGAACATCTTGGTGGTGCTGAGCTGGTCCTTATAGGATGCGAGCGTGTCGGACGAGCCCTCGGCAATCGTTGTCAGGACCTTGTCGGCGGCCGGTCCCTGGGCGGACATCAGCGCCATCATTTCGTACCAAGCACCTGTTAAAGCCTTGGCGAATTTCTGGCCGGAACCGTCAGGCCGCTCCAGAACGTCTGTTCGCACCACCGTCAGGTCCAGGATCTCGCCCGGAATTTGCGACGAATTGAACAGTGACGCCACACCCTTGCCCTTGGCCACCTGCGATACCATCGGCTTCCAAGTGACTACCGCTTGGGCACCGGGATCATTCAGGAACGCTGCGGCGATGTCGGCGTCCGAAGTATTGACCAGCTTCACGCGCTTGATTTGGTCCTTGAGGCCGCCGATAGTCATGGCACGGTCGAACAGATACTCCGAAACCGTCTTCTGTACCAACAACAGCTTCTTTCCGCCCAAGTCCTTCATCTGTGCACCGTTTCGTGCCAGCAGCGCATCGTTGCCATTGGAGTAGTCGCCGATAATGATGGATGTTGTCGGTACTCCGGAAGCCGCTGGCATATCAAGGGCCTCCATGTTGGTCATTGTGCAGGCATCTATGTTGCGCGCCACGAAGGCATCCAGGGACGGCGCATAGTCAAAGCGCTGAACCTTGATCGTGATGCCGTACTTATCGGCCCACTTTTTCAGGATGCCGGACTTATTCAGGTAGTGGTACGGGGTCCACCCCGCGTAAATGGACCAACCTACGGTGAAAGTTGGTTTCTGTGCCGGAAGTAATCCAGCCGTGATGAGTGCGAATGCTAGGAGTCGGCGCATGGTGTCCACGTAGTCTGAGGTGTCAACTCGGCTACGGGGCCGGGTGCGGGGTACTGTACCAATTCTATCGCGTGGTCCCGGAAGGGACGTATATGAAGTTTCTTATCGGCGGCATTTACCATTTCAATGCCTCGGTCTGCAGGGACCGGATATAGCCGCGCCACCCACCAAAGTGGGTAATCTCGGTGGCACCTGGAATGGCGAACGGCTCGCAGATGAAACACTTGACGGTTTGGCCGTCATCCAGGGTTGCCGTGCCGATGCCGAGCGGTGCCGGCACCTCGGCCACAAAGCTGCCGAAGCGGTCGGTCGGTACGGCCCAGATTTCCAACTCGATGCCGGAGCCCGTGAATTCCGGGTCGCGGACCAAGCCTGGCTTCGGGGGAACCGTTCCGGGCAGCGCGTAGAGCCGATACCCCGAAGCTGTTTTCGCGGCGCGCATCAACCGGGCACCGCGCGTGGTCAATTGCCAGTTGAGTGGTTGTCCACTCAAGTGCGCACCCACCACCGCAACCGGAACACAGCCCGTGGGTGCGGGAACCGTCGCCGATTCGCCTGTAAAAAGGGCACCCAGTGCCAGCAGCGCCTCTTCGGAGAACGCTGGGCCGATGAACGTCACGCCAAACGGCAGGCCATTCGGGCGCAATCCCGCGGGCACCGCAAGCGCCGCCAAGTCCATCAGGTTCACGAAATTCGTGTAGTAGCCGAGGTTGGTGTTCAGCTGAACCGGATTCGACGCGATCTCCTCGTGGGTATAAATCGTGCCCGTGGTGGGCAGAAACAGGACGTCCATCTGGGCCCAAGCGGCTTCCGCCTCGGCGCAGAGTTCTTTCAGGCGGTATTGCGACTCGAAGGTATCGACCGCCGTAAACCGCGCCCCGCCTTGGATGATGCCCCGAACCACCGGGTCCATCGCGCCGCTGGAGTGGTGAACGAATTTCCGGATCGCCGCGAGGCGCTCGGCCACCCAAGGCCCTGAGTACAAAAGCTCGGCCGCGCTGCGGAAAACCGAAAAATCAATCTCCACCTTGGTGCCGCCCAGTCCCTCCAAACGCGAAACCGCCTGCGTGTAAAGTTCGGCCGCCCCGGTGTCGCCGAAGAATTCCATCTGGTCGGCCGCCGGGACGCCGAACCGGAACGGGTCTCCGGCCGCCAGCCATGGTGCGGCTCCTTCACCCGGCCGGGATGTCCTTGAAAACGGGTCCTCCGGGTCAAAGCGCCGGGTCGCAGCCAACACAGCCGCCGCCGTCGCGCAAGTCTTGGAAAAGATCGAAACGCAATCCAAGGTGCGGCACGCCGGCACGACCCCGGACGTACTCAGCAATCCGCACGTCGGTTTCAACCCAATCAACCCGTTGAACGCTGCCGGAACGCGGCCCGATCCCGCCGTATCGGTGCCAAGAGCGAAATCCACCAGGCCCTGTGCGACCGCCACCGCCGAACCCGAACTGGACCCGCCCGAGATATACGCCGGATTGTAAACACTCGAACACGCGCCATACGGTGTCCGCGTTCCCACCAGTCCGGTCGCAAACTGGTCCATGTTGGTTTTGCCGATCAAAACCGCCCCGGATTCCTCCAGTTGGCGGACCACCGTCGCGCTTACCTCGGGCTGGTAGGCAAATTCGGGACAGGCGGCCGTGGTGGGCATTCCTTCCACGTCGATGTTGTCCTTCACCGCGAAAGTCAGACCCTTGAGCGGTCCCTCGGTGTCGGCTTGGGCCAGGGCGCGTTCGCGGGGAAGCACGGAAATCCACGTGGGTGCCAACGGTCCCGCTTCAATGCGGTCAAAGATGCTGTTGATACGGCTGGCGTTCGTCATGCGACTAGCCTCCTTTGGACAGTGACAAGTTTTTGCCCCGCCAAGACCATGGCCCCCGGAGCACAATGGCGTTGCCGAACCACCCCGGCAACCGGCGAAGTGACGGCAATCTCCATCTTCATCGCCTCCAAGATCAACACCTGCTGGCCAGCCTCAACCGCTTGGCCATCCTCCACCAGTAACTTCCAAACGGAGGCCGTGACCGGCGACAGCACCGCGCTGCAACCTTCCGGCACACCCGAATCCTCATCCCCGGACGCCCCGCCCGAATCAGCAGGTTCCAGGAATTCCGCCTGTCCGGCCGCGGCCCAGCGCTCGCGCTCGGCATCGAACGCGGCCTGCTGGGTGCGCTTGAAATTGCGGGCATCGGCATCAATGCCCCCCAAAAACTCGTGGTACCCTTTCAATCCGAAACGGGTATCCTCAATCTTCAGCGGATATCGACCACGCGGGAACTCCTCGCGAATCTCCAGCAGCTCCGCCCCGCTGACGGGATAAAAGCGGATCTGGTCGAAGAATCGCAGCAGCCACGGAGTGCCCGGTTGGAACTCCGGCGTGCTGCGGAAGGTGTTCCACATTTGCACCGTGCGCCCCACGAACTGGTAGCCGCCAGGACCCTCCATGCCATATACACAAAGGTAGGCCCCGCCGATGCCGACAGCATTTTCCGGCGTCCACGTGCGCGCCGGGTTGTACTTTGTCGTCACCAGTCGGTGGCGCGGGTCAACCGGAGTCGCCACCGGAGCCCCCAGATAGACATCCCCAAGACCCAACACCAGATAGCTGGCATCAAACACGATCCGGTGCACGTCGTCGATGCTGCCGAGTCCGTTCACCCGCCGGATGAATTCGATATTGCTCGGGCACCACGGCGCGTCCGGCCTAACGCCAGTCATGTAGCGGTGGATCGCCAGCTGCGTCGCCGGGTCGTCCCACGAAAGCGGCAGGTGCACAATCCGCGATGGCACGCTGATTTCGTCCAGATCCGGGATCCGCTGCTCGCAATCATGGATCGCGGCCAACAGTTCCTCCCTCGGCAGCCGCGAATCGTAGTGGATCTGCAGCGACCGGATGCCAGGTGTGATGTCCACGATACCGCGCAAGTTTGCCGCCCGGATGCCCTCCTCCAGCGCGTGGACCCGGAAACGCAGGTTCATGTCCAACACGTTGGGACCGAATTCGACCAGCAGATTCCGATCACCGTCGGCGCGGCACACCATCGCGGGTGCTTTTTCGATAGCCGGGTGCGACTGCAGGACTGGGCCTTCGGGCGACACCTTGCGGAACCGGATGGTGTCGCCGGGCTTCAACTGGCCCATCTTCCAAAGTTCAGCGTCCACAATCGTCGCCGGACAAACAAAGCCACCCAGACTGGGGCCGTCGGGGCCAAGGATCACAGGCATGTCGCCCGTAAAATCTACCGCGCCAATCGCGTAGGCGTTGTCGTGGATGTTCGAGGGGTGCAGTCCGGCCTCGCCACCGTCCTTCCTCGCCCATTTCGGTTTTGGCCCAACCAGCCGGACTCCCGTGCGATCGGAATTGTAGTGGACCTTCCAGGACGTGGAGAAGAACATCTCGATGTCCTCGTCCAGAAAGAAATCCGGTGCGCCGTGCGGGCCGTAGAGGACGCCAATCTCCCAAGCGTGCGTCAGTACGGGGGGCACTGGAATTTCCACGGCGGCAGTTCCGGTTCCCGTACCCAGATGCAGCACGTCGCCAGCCCGTAGGCTGCGTCCGAAAGGCCCCCCGAATCCGCCCAGAATGAATGTACTCCGACTGCCCAGGTACGAC
>CAITMP010000603.1 GCA_903893525.1 uncultured Acidobacteriia bacterium
CCGCGAGGTGACGGCTGTACTGACTATCCAGCCGAAGGACAAGGATGGCAACCAGCGGTGGGAGCTCTCGGGCGGGGCGAGCCTTTACGATGTGACGCATCTCGGGTGCCGTTCGGCGCGCTACAGGCCGGGGACGGCGAATAACTCGTGCTCGCCCGCGAATGTGCGGACTACGGGTTTTCCGGTGACTCCCGGGGCGGAAATGCCGGTGGTGAATGGGTGCAGTAAGCAGGATTATACGGTTTTGATTGTGGTTGGATTGCCGGTTGGTCGGTGAGGGGCTGTGCAACGAGATGCATCCCAAGGAGCCGTCGCGAATAGCGACAGGCAAGTGCACTAATAGTGGTAGCGGCAGGACAGAATTCGAATCTTTCCGGGAATCACCTCGTACACAAGGCGGTGTTCCCTGTCGATTCGTCTGGACCAGCAGCCAGAAAACTCATGCTTCAGCGGCTCAGGTTTGCCGATACCGGAGAAAGGCTCCCGCTGGACCTCCCGAATCAATCGAATGATGCGCAACGCCACCGAATGATCGCGTTCAACCCACCACGCCAGATCCTCGAAGGCTGCTGGATCAAAGTCCAAGCTTCTCGATGGCGGCATCGAACGCGATCCCTTCGGTTCGTCCCCGAGCCTCCAACAGGCGTTTCGCCATGGTCGGCGATTTGAGGAGGTAGGCGGTTTCCCGCTCGGATTCAATCTCGCGCCAGAGCTCTATTGGAACCAGAACCGCAGTCGCCCGACCGCTTTCGTTGGAGACATACTGGACTTCTTCCAACACCATGACTCCAATTCTACTCCCGGAGAGTGTTTGCCGAGTATGTCCCGTCGGAAGTGTCCGGGGATTTCCAACGCCCGTGAACTCACGATGTTGAAGATCAATCAACGAACGGATCGACGATAGGAACGCCAGCGTTCAGGAAATCCGCCCGGTTTCGCGTTGCGACGGCCACACCATGTACGATGGCCGTCGCGGCAATAAGACTGTCCTTGATCGGCATGGCTTTCCCTGTTCTGCGTAGGCTCGCCAGCAGTTCCGCCCATTTCAACCCAGTTTCCGCTTCCCAATGAAGACAATGGAGCCGCCCGACGCCCGCGTCGAACCACTGCTCCAGGGCTGCCCGCTTCCTTCCCGCCGGGAGTATGAGAATCCCGAATCGGAGTTCGCCGAGAATGACAGGATCCACGGCGATCTCCCGTTCATGTGCGCGAAGCCAAGCCACGACCCGGGAATCGGGCATTGGTTTCGTCAGTTCGCTGAGAACCTTCGCATCAACCAAGTACTTCACTGCGTGTCGGCCTCAAATTGTATCGGTTGACTCAGACAGGACGGGGACGAAGAAGTCCTTCTGCGGACAGGCGAATAGCCAGGAAACCGCGCCATCCTTGAGCGGGGCGGCACGTCGGACCAGGCGATACTCCCCCCGGTCGAGGCGTTCGATGTCGAACTCCTGCCCCGGTTCGACATGGTCCATGTGACGGAACTCCGCCGGTAGGACAATTTGGCCCCGGGAGGAGACAGTCGTCTTCATGTGAGTAAGATATCGTCTTACTTGAGGGATGTCGAGCACGGGTCACGGAAGAACGGCTCCAGAGCCCACACTGCATTCCGCGACTCTGACCGACCGCTCTCTCCGCCGGAAGGGGATCGGACGCCGGATTCGCCGTGGATGCATTGGGGTCGGCAACATTGGCGAAGATTGCCTACGGCACCGTCCGTGGTGACTCGATGAGCGCTCGATACGCATCTTGCGACCTGCACGCTAACATCGTGAAACTGCGATAGGATCTGCATGGGATCGAGCGCGATCCCAGTGCCAGCAACACCACGGCGCTCGGCGGAACTGGCGGGGCCGCGCCGAGCTGAGCGACAATGGATTATGCAGGAAGTCATTACACGCGATCCTGAAGTGATGCACGGGAAGCCTGTATTTCGCGGGACCCGCGTCCCAGTGCAGACCCTGTTCGACTACATCGAAAACGGTGAATCACTCGGCGACTTTTTGGAAGGTTTCCCGACAATCAGCCGAGAGCTTGCCGTCCAGGTTCTGGAGGAATGCAAGGAACTTCGCCTGGCCCGTGTATGAGGCACCATCCGCCCAATGAAAATCCTTCTGGATGAGTGCGTTGACCAAAAGTTGCGTCTCGCGTTTGGCAAACATGACTGTCAAACCGCGATGTACGC
>CAITMP010000604.1 GCA_903893525.1 uncultured Acidobacteriia bacterium
ATAGGTGAGCGAGGAGCTGTAGCAGAAATCGTGGAAGTCATTGTTGGAGACGATGTTGTCGAAGCCGTTGATGTACAGGCCGCTCAGGGAGCCGTAGGCAAATGTGTTGTTTTCAACAACCGAGTTATCCACTTCTATGGTGGGATAGGCCGGGTCCGATTGGGGACCGGCGGTGACACCCACGTACTCGGTCCAGGAACCATACTCGACAGTGCTGTTCAGCAACGCGATGTGGGAACTCCGGTGGCCTGGATCCCTGCCGAATTTGAATGCCGTGGCGCGGAACTGAAGTCCATCAATGCTGAGATAGCTGGAATCCTCGTCAGCAATCAAACCCCACGCCCTCGTCTTGACTTCGACCACGCCTTCGGAGGGCGATTTACCGCCAGGGGCGTAGAAATAAAGCTGCTTGGCCGCGGAATCATAGAACCACTCGCCGGGTGCATCGAGAAATTGGCGCAGGCCGAACAGATAGTAGCGGTCATCGTTAAACAAGGGAGTGCTGCCGGCTTCGTCGTGTTTGGCGAGGCTGGGGCCCAAGTCCTTTTCGTAGTGGAAGTCCTTGGCTCCGGGGGAATGCTGCTTCACGGGTCTGGTAAAGGTGAAGAACTGGGGGCCGACATTCAGCACGGCATGGGCCCCGGTGACGTCCCACCCGGTGGCGGCAAGGTGCTTGTCGGAGATGGTGCCGTAGCTGCTGCCTGTGGTATCGACGGTCGCCCAACTGTCGGGTGAGAAGAAATTCCAATCGCCGTTTGGGTATTTCGGTGCATTGGGCCAGCGGGCCTCCAGCATCGGCTTTCCATTGAAAAACAGCTGGGACAGGCCGTTGGAATCGAGCCGAGCCGCGTAGATACCAGATTGGAGTGTCGCTCGCCAATCCAGCTTTAGCACATCCAAGCCGGAGAGGACGGGTTTTTCGTCCCGGTAGGCGGCCAAGGTGATTGGCTCACGTTCCGTGCCGGACTTGTTGTGTAGATTGACGGCCTCCCGGTATGTTCCGCCCCGAACAACAATGGCGTCGCCGGGGCTGGCGAGATCGAATGCCCTCTGGATGGTGCGGAGAGGGGATGTGATCGTTCCTACGGCCTCGTCGCTTCCGCTTGCGGAAACAATTAGGTCCCGGGAGAACATCGGGGACCGGGCACCCACGAACAAGACCGCAGCAAGGATGGGAGTTCGCATGGAAGCCGTTAGAACTCCAACCGCAGGGCCACCTGCATTTGCCTGTTGGCCACGGCAGTGCTGGTGATCGCCGCATAACCCGCATTTCCGAAAACGGCGGCGGGCCTGGAGAACTGCGGATGGTTGAACAGGTTGAAGGCCTCGGCCCGGAATTCGAGGCCCATCCCTTCCCGGAAATGAAGGGGGAAGCGTCGGTGCAGGCCGAAGTTCATGCTGTTGCGACCGGGCGCCCGCAGTGAGTTGCGCCCCTCATTGCCGAAGATGTAAGTGGGCGGGGCGACAAAGCAGCTGGTATCGAACCATTTCGTGACGGTCGGATTCGCAGCCGCACCGCCACAAACCCGGTTCGGGTACGAGACAGTGCCGGAATTGGCATTGTCGAAATTCAAGGTGGCGGTAAAGGGAGTCCCGGACTGAATGGCATAGATCGTGCTAATCCGCCAGTTGCCGACCAACTTGCCCACCAAGCCCTGCTGCAGATGCGAAGTGCCCGGGCCGAACGGCACCTGCCAGAGTCCGCCGTAGGAGAACCGGTAGGCGACATCCGTGTCGGAAGTCGCTTTCTGGGCAGCCCTGTTGTAGTTGTTCTGCACGGTGTTGGAGGCGCAGCTGTCGCAGGCGTCGAGTGCGCCGTTCTGCAGGTCGATCCCGTGGCCGTGGGTGAAACTGGCGATGAACGAGAGCCCGTTCGAGTAGCGCTTTTCGAGACGTGTCGACATGCCATGGTAGGTGCTAATGCCCCAAGGCCCGAACGCCTTGATGGACGCTACGGTGTACTGCGCGAGTGGACGGCGGGTAACCACCGCCCCGGGGCCATTGGTCAGCGGCTGGTTGGCCTCCGTCTGTCCCCAGAGGTGGATTCCGATGCTGCCAACGTATGCCGTTTCCCAGATAAGATTGCCCGGCAGTTGCTTCTGGACAGTGAAATTCCACTGTTGCGTGTATGGAAGGGGGTGGTGGCGGTCCCACGCGACCAACTGCGTTGTGGAGGTCGGCACAAGCACAAACTGCGAGGCCGGGATCGGAGACGGCCGTGCGGGCAAGGCACCGGAGCTCAAAACATAGCCGGTTGACGGGTTCAATTGGTCGCTGGTGATCGAGACGCTGCCGAAACCATAGAACGGCGGGTTGCTGGTCATCCGGTTGGTGACACCATTGCCCTGGTCCTGCGCGTAAAAGATGCCGTACGAACTGCGGACGACCAGATTTTTGAACTGGGGTACGCGCCAAGCGAAACCTACGCGAGGCGCGAAGTTCTTTCTGCCCATGTCGTAGAGGGTGCGGGATTGCCCGTTCTGCCCTGCCATCAAGTATTTGCCGAAAAGCGGGTCGCTCCGGTCGAAGATGAAGTCACCAATCCCGTTGTTGATTTCCGAATAGGGGCTGACCAATTCGTACCTGAGACCGAGGTTCACGGTCAGCGCCGACGAAACCGTCCATTGGTCCTGGAGATAGCCTCCGGCATACCAGCCGCGTTCCACGGCACGGGCAACGGTTCCGGTTGCAACGCTGTTTGCATCGCCCAGGAGTAGGTCGGCAAAGCCGCTCCCGGTGTTGGCCCGGCTTTGCGGGTTCTGGGTGAAAACGCCAGTGAAGCCGAGGGTGCCGCGTCCGTTCAAAGCCGCGAAAGTGGAGGGCCGAATGATTTGGACGTCCGCACCGAACTTGAGCAGGTGCCGACCAGCGGATTTGGAGAGGTTGTCGGAAATGTCCCAAACGCCGGAGCTCTTTTTCAAGGGCGAATTGCCGACGACCCCGGACTGGGCACCGATGCTCGCATACCCGCCGCTGACGGTAACATTCGCCGTCCCGTGCAGAATTGCGGGATCGAGCAACCCGTTGACGATTGGATTCAGCGGGTCGGTTTCGTCCTGGTCGATGATCAAGGTGGTCCAGGAGAACCGGGCCTCGTTGATCAGGGTCGGGGTAAAGGTCCGCGTATATCCGTAGCCAACGCCCTCGGACCGGATGGCACGAACCGTGGCGGCCTGCGCGGGCACCGGAAGCGGGGCCGAGGCGTTGACGTTCGACCTGGTAATGGATAGTCTGGCGAACATGCTGTCGTTTGAGCTGATCTGGGTGTCGCCCCGGACCACGAGGTTCTTGTTGATGGTCAATTGCGGCACATTGCGGATGTAGTTGTTGGCGAGGCCCGGCAGGTTGGGTGCGGGATAGAAGCTGGCCAGCTTGGCACCGACGGGGTCGAAACGGGAGACGGGGATGGTGTTGTTGGCGAAGATGGTGCGCACCGATCCCGCACCGTTGGGATTGGGAACAAGGGTGGCCGGATCATACACGGGAGTCGCGCCGAAGTTGCCTTGGAGTATACCCGCCGTGGGCAGGGTGGAAAAATTGGTTGCCTCCGTGCGGCTGTGGAAGCCTTCGTATGCACCGAAGAGCCATGCCCGGTTCCGCTTGACCGGGCCGCCGAGAGATCCTCCCCACTGATTCTGGACGAACAAGGCCTTCGTGGCAGTGTGGAAGTAGTTGAACGCGTCCATGCGGTTGTTGCGCAGGAAGTCATATGCGGAACCGTGGATCTTGTTAGTGCCGCTTTTGGTCACCGCATTGATGACGGCTCCGGCCGAGGAACCGAATTCCGCCGAGTAGTTGCTGGTCTGCACTTGGAACTGGCTGAGCGCATCGAGCGGAGGCCGCACCATGTCGCGCGCCCGGTTGTCCAAGCCGCGCAAATAGTTGACGTTGCGTCCACCGTCCAGAAGGAACGCATTTTGGAGCCCGCCGTTGCCGTAGGAGGAGAAGGACTGGTCGCGGGAACCTTCGGAGGGTACGGCACCGGGAAGAAGATTTCCCAGATCCAAGTAGTTGCGCCCGTTCAAGGGGAGGCCGACAATCTCGCGCTCCTCCAGGACGTGGCTGATCGTGATGGACTTCTCCTCCAGTTGCGGAGTCTGGCCGGAAACGGTAACCTCCGTGGAGATATTTCCTGGGGTGAGCGTCAGACGGAGGCTCACAGTATTGCCAACCCGCACCTGGATGCCGCGCTGGCTCAGTTTTTCAAATCCCTGCGCCGAGACGACGACGTCGTAGGCTTCGGGTTGCAGGAGTGGCACGGATGCCAGACCTGACTCGTTGGTGGAAACTGTGCGGGCTAAGTTTCCTGTTGCGGAACCGGTGACGGTAACAGTGGCGTTCGGAACCACCGCGCCGCTGGCGTCGGTTACGGAGACTGCGATCTCTCCAGTGGACGTCTGGCCGTAGGAGATAGCGGCAAACAGTAGAGCGACTGTGCTCAGTTTGAACATGGACATGGAACCTCTTTTCGGTTGAAAACTGGAAAGGCTATTTGGGTAGGGGACGCCCGTAGGCACCGGTCTGCGTCGCCGGGTCCGATTTCCGGGCCTCCTGTTCGGCGAAAGCCTTGCGCACCGGCTCCGGGAAGCTCGGGAGCATTTCGGCGATCTTGGCTTGGATCTTGGCTACAATCTGCGGATTCTCGGGAGCGACGTCGTAGCTCTCGTCCGGATCGCTGGCCAAATTGTAGAGTTCCGGTCTGGGCAGCAGGAAACTCTGGCGGCCTCCGACGGGGGCACCGGCGTAGGCTGCGCTGTTGTGCCTCGCGATGTGCAGTTTCCAGTTCATCCAGCGCGCGCACTGTAGATTCAAATTGTCGAAATACAGCAGCGGATCTCGCTCGATGGACTGTTTGTCGCCGTGCATCAGAGGCCAGATGTTGATTCCGTCGAGCGGTTTGGAAGGCAGTGCCGCACCGCAAAGCTTCGCCACGGTTGGAAAGATGTCGAGCATGGATGCAAGCCCATCACAGACGCGGCCGGCTGGAATCCGGCCCTTCCATCGAGCGATGAACGGCTCGCGCACACCCCCTTCGTAGGTGGTGTTCTTGCGTCCCCGCAGCTTCCCCGGGCTTCCTTGGTACCAGGGACCGTTGTCACTGGAAATCATCACCAAAGTGTCCTGGTCCAATCCGTGTTTCTTGAGGGCAGCCATGATTTCGCCCAAGCTCCAGTCCAACTCCGCAACCACATCACCATAGATCCCTTGCCCCGATTTGCCCCGGAACCGGTCCGATGCGCCTAGCGGGATGTGTGGGAAGGTCTGGGGCAGATAGAGGAAGAACGGCGAACCCTTGGCATCCTCGATGAACCTGGTCGCTTGTTCGGTATAGCGCGCGGTCAGCGAGTTGAGATCCGCCGTCTCCTCAAGCACTTCCGTGTTGTGCATCAGGACGCGCGGCTTCATGTCGTTGCTGTACGGGATGCCGAAATAGCCGTCGAAGCCCCGCTTGGTGGGCAGGTAGGCTTCGGGTCGGCCAAGATGCCATTTGCCGACGCACATCGTTTTGTAACCACGCGCTTTCAGTGTGTCGGCCAGTGTGGTCTCGTCCAGGTTCATTCCGCCGGTATCGGTCGGGAAGAAGACTGTGGGTACCCCGACGCGCGTTGGGTAGCGGCCAGTGAGCAAGGCTGCACGAGAGGGGGAGCAGACTGGGTCGGCGGAGCAGAAATTGCTGAACCGGACGCCTTCGGAGGCCAGCTTATCGAAATTCGGGGTGGAAATTTTTGAGCCGTAGACGCCGAGGTCTCCAAACCCGAGATCGTCGCAGAGGACAAAGATGATGTTTGGGGGACGCGTGCCCGCGCCATTCAAATGGTGGGCAAACGCGGCCCCTGCAAGTGCCAGCAAGCTCCGTCGAGTCATCGGTGGTGTCATGGGTCGCATCATCGCAGGGAATCTTCGACTTGAATTCTATTCTGCGCCGCGGAACCGCGGCTATGCGAATTTGCTGGGAAGCTACTGTGAAGGCCGTTTCTTCACATGGGAAAACAATTGCAATGGAATGACTTAGCGAACAGGACTGGCAATCGACCGGTGGGCGACGATGCGCATCCCCTGAGGCGTTACATCCACGGCCTTGACCTCCAGAACCAGCTCGAAGTAGGGAATCCGATCACCGGGTTCGAGGTGGAGCAATTGGAGGAGGGCATCGAGAAATTCCCTTCGGAGAAGGAAATCCCCAGCAGCCTCAATTGCACCGCTGGTTGTCGCGCCAAGCAGCAGCACCTTCCCGACTCCACCGAGGTTTGGTAGCAGAGCCAAGCGGGCATAGCTGGTTTCGACGGCACCGTCGCGGGAAGTCGCGTAGATATCGAGTTCGCCCGGCTGGGGTACGCCATTCTTGACCATCGATCCAGTCGCGTCCTCCCCGGTCACAATACGGAAATTCAGTTTCGACTCGAAGAGCTGACCCCAGGGGTTCACCCACGGCCCTCCGAGAATGATGGCATGGTTGCGTTGGAAATCGCGGGAATTCAACTGCGTCGGATGCCGCACTTCCACTTGTCCGGCGGGCATGACCTGGAACAAGCGGCTGGCCATGACGGCACTGGAAAAGGAGGTGTTCTTGTTGCCCCCGTTGCGGAAAAAGCGGCTGAGGCCCGGGGGCATCGGGGTATCGGTCGGACTACCACCCGGCTGGAGGTACCGGCCACCGAGGTACAGATCCAGCGGAACGGTGCGGTTTTCGACGAACCGGTACAGCTGCAGGTCGGAATCAACGATCACAACCGTTACGCGCTCCGCAGGATTGGGAAAGAGTGCCGAGACCAAACCACCGGCGGCGCTCCTGGCAGGGGTGGGCATAAGCCAAAGTGCGGCGGCAAGCCCAACCGCGAGAGTGGCGCAGAGGCCCCAAGCTAGTATCTCCCTTGGTCCCAGGTGGAGAGATGGTTGCAGGATGTATTCCTGCGCCGATGCCGGGACCGTATCAAACTTTTCGGGGAGTTCGCGCGGACGAAAAGTGGGGAGGTAGCGGCCTTTGGGAATTTCGACAATCCACTCTTCGGCCAAGCCTTCCGTGGCGAAGTACTCCTCCAACTTGGCGCGCAGATTTCGAGCTGTTACACGGACAATGTTGTCCTCAGTGTGGTTGTAGCCTTCTGGACGACCGAAAACCCGACAGCCAATTTGCTGCTCGGTGACTTCGTCCAGCCTCCCGTCCAGCATGCACTGGGAGACATACGCAAGGAACCCGCGCAAACGAGGTGCCCGCGCGATCAATGGGCTGGCCAGCAAACGCTCAAGAACAGCGTGTTGTTCCGGCAGGAGAACCGCGGCCGGTGTCTTGTCTTCTCTCACCATTGAATCTTGTCGAATGCCTAGAACATCGTACCGTACACTGGGGACGACCGTGCCGAATTGACCCGCTATGATCAAGCGAACGATGATTAGACTTTTCACCGGCCTTCTGGTGGCCGGTTCCATTTCCGTCCTTTCCGGACAGTCCCCGGCAACACCGTTCGAGGTCGCAACCCTCCGAAAGAACACGGCCAAGGCGTGCACGGGCCGGTGGGATTTCAGGACTGCCCATGGCACGGTGACAGCCGAAAACGCCCCCCTTCTCCGAATCATCGGTCGCGCGTACCGGTTGACTGATGACCGGATTTCGGGTCCGCCATGGCTGGACTCGGAATGCTACGACATCAAGGCCAAGGCCGCCTGTGGATCCGATATCGTAACCACCGTTCGGGACCAGCTGGGACTGCGGTTGGAGCAACAACGCGGGCTGGTCGATATCGTGAAAATTCTGGGAATCGACAAACTACCCACGCGGAACTAAACCGGGTCTATGCTGCCGCGCCGGCCCGCTCGCGGTGCTCAAACCTCACACTGACCAGCTTCGACACGCCCTGCTCCTGCATGGTGACGCCGTACATAGCCTGCGCCGATTCCATGGTTTTTTTGGAATGGGTGATGACGATGAACTGGGTGTCTGTCGCCATCTCGGCCAGCAACCGGGTGAGACGGCCGATATTGGCCTCATCCAGCGGGGCATCGACTTCGTCGAGGACGCAGAACGGGCTCGGCTGGTACTTAAAAATAGCCATCAGCAGGCTGAGGGCCGTCAAGGCTTTTTCGCCGCCTGAAAGCAGCAAAACGTTCTGGAGCTTCTTTCCGGGAGGCGACGCGATGATGTCAATGCCGCATTCGTTGACGTTGTCCTCGTCGGTGAGGCGCATTTCGCCTGCCCCCCCGCCGAAGAGGGTCTGGAAGCACTGCTTGAAGTTTTCGTTGATGACCTTGAAGGCTTCCGAGAACCGGGCCTTCGAAAATTCGTCGATTTCCTTGATGGCGCGCTCCGTATCTCGGATGGAATCGATCAGGTCCTGCCGTTGCACCGTCAGGAACTCCTGGCGCTGGGATGCTTCGAGGAACTCCTCGTAGGCGGTGGGATTGACCGCGCCCAAGCCCTCGATCTTGGCCCGCGTCTCCTTGCAGGCCCGTTCGGCAGCCACCAGGACGGGTACGGAACAGTCTTCGGGCGATTCCAATTCGGCCACGGGGAGGGCCAGTTCCTTCTGGCTGGTTTCATCCAGGAAGCGGAGTTCGGACTGGAGCCGGGTCACCTCGACTTCCATCTCGGTAGAGCGCTTGTGGCCTGCCTCGATCCGCACGCGCAGACCACGCAAAGTCTCGCCGAGCACCGCCAAGGCCTCGCGCTGGCCAGACTCCTGTTGCGTCATCTCCATCACGGCCCGGTCGCCCAATGCGATCTGTTCGGTGAGTTCGGTCAGCTTCTGGTCCAGTCCGATGTTTTCAGACAGGATGCGCGAGCGGTTCTCGCCCCAGCGCTGCATCTCGTTCGAGATCAATTGCCGCCGCTGCGACATCTCTCGGCCCTGGTTTTCCAAACGGCCCAGAGAGCCCTTTTCGCCCCGGTGCCGCTCCTCCATCCCGGCCAACTTCGCGCGCAGAATGGAATGCTCCTCGCCGATCCGGTGGGATTCGGCCTGCGCCGACTCCAATTGATCGCGCAATGCCTGCAGGGATTCCTCGCGGGTTTTGCGCTCCAAGTCCTTTTGATCGGCGAGTGTCTGGTTCTGAGCCCGCTTTTCATGCGCTCGCTCCTCCTCGCGCTTGAGACGCTCCAGCTCCTGGCGCGAGACGGAAACCTTCGAACTCGCCCGGTTGAGTTCCTCGCCGGCGCGGCGCAGGTCGTGGTCCAGTGCGACCGCATCCTTTTCCTTGGATTGTTGTGTCTGCCGCAGTCCCTCGAGACCCTGCTCCAAGGCCGCGATGCGTTTCTGGACCGCGTCCTGCTCGCCGGATTTCGCTGCCAGCTTTTGCTCGGCGGACTTCAACTGGGTCTCGAACTCGCGCATCTCGCGCTTCAAGACCAGAGGACCGCTGGATTTCTTGCGCCCGCCGGTCAGCATCCGACCGTGGTAGCACTGGCCGTCGGCGACCAGAATATATGCGGCCGGGTGGGCCTCGGCCACAGTGCGGGCTTCTTCGGCAGATGACGAGACGAAGCAATTTGCCAGGCGGGGGAGAAGTTCGGTACTCAACCCTCCGGTAAACTTGACAAAGTCGGAGAGCCGGGGCAGGTTGGGGGCAGCGGGCGGGGAGGCTGGGATCGCGTTGCTGGCAGTGACAAGAAATGTCGCCCGGCCTTCCAGCTCAGTGCGCAGGAGCGCCATTCCCCTCTCGGCCTGGTTCCAATCCTTGACGACGACGTATTCCAGTTCCTCGTGCAGGAACTCCTCGGCGGCCCGCTCCCACGCGCGGTCTGTGACTTCGAGGAAATCGGCCAGGACACCGGCGGGCTTAAACTGCCCTGCCCTGCCGTTCTCCAAGGCGGTCAATAACTTGCGGGTAGATTCGTTGGTGTAGCTATGGTGGGAGAGGATGTTGTCGAGCGACTCCCGTTTTGCGCGCAACCTGGAAACTTCGCTGCGGATTTGATCGATCTGCTGCCGCACCTGCGCCAGTTCGGCACGGCCGGAACCCAACTCCTGGTCGGTGCCGCGGCGCTGGGCGGTCAAAGCCCGGATTTCCTCCTGGCGCTGGGCAATCGTCTCGGTGAGCTGTTTCTTGACGCCCGTGAGGCGTTCGGATTCGGCTGTCGCGGTTTCCTCATCCTTTCGGACACGTGCACGTTCACGGTCCAAGCCGGACAAATAGGTATCGGCCTGGGCGACTTGGTTGCGGATGGTGGACGCTTCGCCGAGGAGGCGGAGGATCACCGAGCGCGAAGACTCGATCGTCCGCTCGGCCTCACGGACACGGGATACCACCTGGTCCCTGAGCTGGTTTTTGGCATTCAGGCCCGCGCGGGCTTCCTGCATTTCCTTCTCGACCGTCGCCACGGATTGGGCCAACGCTGTCCGCTCCGATTCGTTTTGAGATAGGCGCGTTTCCAGATCGACGGTTTCCTGTTCGGCGCGACCCATCCGCTGCTCGAACGAGGCAGCTTCGCGAACCTGCGATTCCAAGCGGCCCTTCGTCCGCGTAGCGTCCACATTCATCGCGGCAAGCTGTTGGCGGGCTTGCGTCAGTTGGGTTTCGAGGGCGTAAAAGACCTCCTGGGCCTTCTGCAGCTCGGCGTCGCGGTCGGCGGCCTGAACGGAGGCGTCGTTCAACTCCGATGTCGCTGCTTCAAGCTGTGAGGCCGCGCGCGTCGCTTCAGAACTGAGAATGCTGAACCGGCCCGCCAGCAGGGTCCGCAGCTGGCTGTCC
>CAITMP010000605.1 GCA_903893525.1 uncultured Acidobacteriia bacterium
CGAAAACGGAAGCGGGGCCCAGAAGATGCCGAAACCACCTCGGACGGCGGTTTTCGAATCGGGGGACCAGGCAAATCCACCGCGCGGGCCGAATTTCTTGGTCTGCGGGGTGAAGGTGCTGGTGGAGTTGCCATTGACGCCGGCGTAGAGGACGCTGCCCATGATCTTCGGATCGGCGACGGTGGCCTGGAGCGGGCTGGCGACGGTGGGGTCGAAACCGATGAGGAACTTATTGTTCTTATCGGCGGGACCGGTCTCGTACTCCCAGCGGATGCCCAGGTTGAGGGTCAACTTCGAAGTCATCCGGAAGTCGTCCTGGACGAATGCGCCGTAGTAGTTGACGAAGTTGTAGAAGTTGGTACCGACGTTCTGGCTGCCGCCGGTGGGGTAGCCAAGCAGCATGGTTGCCAAGCTGGCACCGGTACCGAGGGTGGTGGTTTTCGGCGTCGCGCGGGTGAAAACGTCGGAGAACGCGAAGCTGGTGGGACCCACGCCGGGAGCGCCGTCGTGGTGGAGACCGCGCCAGTCGAACCCGGCTTTGAGCGAATGGCGTCCGAGAAACTTCGATACCGTGGCGTTGGAACTGCGGGAATAATAGACGTTCTGCGTGGTGGTGCCGCCGCCGTAGCTGGCGAGGTCACTCATGGTGATTGCCGGGAAGGCCGGGTACTTGGTGACGGAGACGAGGGAATCCGGCAAGCCGAGGCTCTTCAGGTCGTAACCGAGGCTGTAGGGCGGGGTGAAGTTGGGGAATCGGTTGAAGCCGTAGCGGATGGCCACCACCATGGTCGGCGTGGGCGTCAGGGTCGAGTTGAGCTGGGTAGCATCCACCTTGCGGAAGATGATGCCTTGGTTGGGCGACGCCAACTGGTTGGGGAACCATCGGTTGCTGGGCTCCGTGCTTCCGTAGTGGAGATACGAGGCCGAGGCGCGCCACCAACTGCGGACTTCCTGGTCGCCCTTGAACGTCAGCTGGTCGGCGCGGTTGAAGGCTCGGACGGTGGCGTCGTAGTTCGGTGCGCCGTAGAAGCCTGCCGTGACGTTGGGCGTGGGGAAGTAGCTGGCGAGTTTCAGGCCGGTGTTGCTCAGTCGCGCGGCAGGAATCACGTTGCCCGGGAATACGGTACGGGTGCCATCGGCCTGGGTGGTTAGTGGATCGTAAATCAGCTGCTGGGTGCCTTTGGTGGAGAGGCTCTTGGAGAAATCGCCCTTGAGTTCCAGCAGGGTGGGAACGGAAAGGCGGGTACCGGAGGCATCGTACTGGCGGTAGGCCTCGCCGGAAACGAAGAAGAAGGTCTTGTTTTTGCCGTTGTAGATCTTCGGGATCCAGACCGGGCCTCCGATGGACCCGCCGTAGTTCTTGAACGGCTGGTCGGGATTGGGTTGGCCAGCGCGGTTGGTGAAGAAGTTGTTGGCGATCCAGTCTGTTTCCCGGATGTAGCCGAAGGCGCTGCCGTGGTAAGTGTTGTTGCCGGAGCGGAGGAAGGTGTTGAAGGTGCCGCCGCCGGTGCGCCCCATTTCAGCGTCGTAGGTGTTGGCCTGGACCTTCATTTCCTGCACCGCTTCCTGGGAGGGGATGATCACGGCACGGTTGGTGGAATCGGTGATCGATATGCCGTCGAGGGTATAGTTGTTGCCGCGAACCGGGCCGCCGGCGATGGAGATCTGCGAGGAGCCGGACTGGTCCTGCATGCGGTTGAACTTCGGGTTGCCCACCTGGGCGACCGATTCGGAAAGCTTCGAAAGCATGAATGGATTGCGTCCGAGGTTGGGCAGATCCTCGATTTTTTGGCGGTCGATCATCTGGCCGGTGGAGGCATCGGCGGTTTCAATGAGCGCCGAATCGGCGACAACGTTGATCTGATCGGAAACTTGACCGAGTTCGAGGGCAAAATCCAAGGTGACGGACTGCTGGGTAGCGACTACGACACCCTTCTTTTCAATTCGCTTGAAACCGGCGGACTCGGTGATGACGCTGTAAGTAGCCGGAGTGAGGGATGCGAAGGTGTACTCACCCTGGTCATTGGTTATTGTGGAGCGGGAAATGGAAGTGCCTTCGTCCGTCAGCGTAACTTTGGCGAGCGGTACAACCGCGCCGGTGCTGTCGGCAACACGACCCCGCATATTGCCCTGGAAACCTTGTCCGAAAACCGTGGCCGCGACGATGGCGGCGAGGGTGGACAGTGAAAGAACTTTGCGCATGATTTTCTCCTTTCAAATCAATCGAAACAAATCAATCGAAAGGCGACGGGGCGGAACAATCCAGCGGGGGATTGGGCCCGGGCGCATGCGTAGCGCCCGGGCGAACATCAGGTGGGTTGGGTTGTCGGCGGGCGGAGGGAGCGCTTGCCTACGCCATGATCTTTTCGAGGGCCGCGGTGAACTTGTCCATTTCAGGCTGGGTTCCAACCGTGACGCGCACGTGTGTCGGCCATGCCGCCCAGACGCGACCAATCATGATCTTCTCCTTGGCGAAGGCGGTTGCCACTTCCTGGCCAGGCCGACCCGTCTCCATCATGAAGAAGTTGGTCTCGCTGGGCACGTATTTGATTTTCTTCTTCTCCATGAAGTTGAAGGTATTCTCGCGGATCTTCTTGTTGATGGCCATGCGCTCGGGGACCAGGCCCTTTGCCTTCATGCTGGCCGTCGCGCAGGCGAGACCGGTGATGGGGAGCATGCCGCCGCCGTAGGGGCGCAGTTTGGCGAGAAGATCGGGGCGTCCGAGGGCGAAACCGGCGCGGATGCCAGCCATGCCGTACACCTTCGAGAAGGTACGGAGGACGACCACGTCCTTGCCCGCTGCAACGAGGTCGCTGGCCGGCTTGGCGTTTTCAGAGAAGTGGATGTAGGCTTCGTCGACGATCACGACCGCGTCCTTCTGCTTGTGGGCGAGGAGGTATTCGATCTTTTCGCGCGAGGTAAGAGTGCCGGAGGGGTTGTTGGGATTGCAAACGTAGTAGGCGCCGGCGTTGGGGTCCATCTTGATCATGGCCTCGACGTCGTGGGAGTAATCCTTGGAGAGCGGCACCTTGACGGTCTTGGCGCCGATGAAGGAGGAGGCACCGCTGCCGTAGCCGGGGTCGGCCATGGTCCAGCTGCGGGTGGGGGAGACGAAGGCGCAGGCGGAGCGGAAGAGGGGATCGCTGGAACCGGCGTAGGCGGCCACGCAATCTTCCTTGACGCCTTCCATTTCGGCGACAGTCTTGACGAATTCCTGCTGCTCGCCGGTGGGGGAATAGCGTCCGCCCATGGGAGCAATCTTCATGATCGCCTCAAGACCTTCCTTGGAGGGTCCGAGGGGATTTTCGTTGGAGCTGATGCGGACCACATTCGGGTCCATCGCGCCCCTGGCACCGCCACGTGCGCGGCGCTCGGCCTCCTGGGCCTGGGCAAATTCTGTAAATGGCAGGGCCGAGGCGCCAGCTGTGATGGCGGAAAGGACGCGGCCGATCTGGCGGCGGGAGAAGCCGCGATTGGAAAGGGACTCAATCCCTTTTTCGGTAACGGTGGGCATAGGAACCTCTCTGTGGGCCGGGCTCGTAGGCCGGCAGGTTGAAATTGGAAATGCGGGCGGCGTTTTGTTGAAACGCAACCAAGTCAGGGAGGAAAGCTCGACTGGGAGGGGGTTACTACAGGAGGGCCGCGCCGTAGCGGTCCGTGGAGACGGATACGGTTATGGTAGTTGCGGAGCAGCTGCGATGTCAAGCGTCCGTAAAGGAAAATTTTTGCTCCCCGGTGGGCCGACGGGGATGCCGGCCGGCCCAAGGGGGAACAGTGTCAAACTACCAGATCTTGCAGGCCTTTTCACGCACCATCGGCTGCCCTACCTTGCACCCGAAAGCCTGTTGGAACTGGGGCATGTTGGAGACGACGCCATTGATCCGGTATTCGCCGGGCGAGTGCGGATCGGTGGCGGCGTGGACACGGAGGCTTTCGGGGCGTTCACTCCCGCAAGCCCATTGGGCCATGCCGACGAAAAAGCGCTGGTCCGGGTTCAGGCCGTCCACCGGTTTCAGGGTGAGCTGTTTGGTAGCTGCTTTCCACGCGATGAAGGCGAGGAGCTGGCCACCGAGGTCGGCTGCGTCCTCGCCGAGGGTGAGTTTGCCGTTGATGCGGATGTCGTCGACGACGGTGTAGCTGGAGTACTGCTCGACGATGCAGTCTGCGCGCTTCTGGAATTCGGCGGCGTCGGCCTTGGTCCACCAGTCCTGCAGGTTGCCCTTGGCATCGAATTGGCGACCCTGGTCGTCGAAACCGTGGGTGAGTTCGTGGCCGATGGTGGCACCGGTGTTGCCGTAGTTGGGGGCGTCGTCCATTTTGGGGTCGAAAAGGGGGGGCTGGAGGACGCCTGCCGGGAAGTTGATGTCGTTCATCTGGGCGCTGTAGTAGGCGTTGACGGTGGGTGGCGACATGCCCCACTCGGTACGGTCGACCGGTTTGCCGATCTGGGACATGTCGCGGCGTCTTTCGAAGGCGGCGGCACGCTGCAGATTGCCGAAGTAATCCCCGGGACGGATTTCGAGCGAGGTGTAGTCGCGCCATTTTTCGGGGTAGCCGACCTTGTTGACGACGGCTTTCAACTTTTCGAGGGCCCGGGCCTTGGTTTCGGCGGACATCCAGGGCAGGGATTCAATCTCCGACTTCATTGCCGCCTCAATGCCGCTGGTCATGGCCTTGGTGCGGGCGAGGGTGTCCTTGGTGAATGTCTTTTCGACGAAGATTTGGCCGAGGGCTTCGCCCATGGTGCGGTCGACCGTCTGGACGCAACGCTTCCAGCGGGGCTGCTGGGTTGCGGTGCCGCGGAGGGTCTTGCTGTAGAAATCGAAATTGGCGTCGACGAAGGCCTTGGAGAGCGAGGCGGACTTGGCCCGGACCAAGTGCCAGCGGAGGTAGGCCTTGAGCTCCACCAAGGGGGTCTCGTGCAGCTCGTGGGCCATTTCCTTGATGAATTCGGGCTCGGTGACGTTCAGTTTTACACCTTCCGGCGTGCCCATGGCTGTGAAATAGGCCTTCCAATCGAAGAACGGGGCAATCGCGGTGAGTTCGGCGACGGTCATCTTGTGGTCCGACTTGTGTGGGTCGCGGCGTTCGACGCGCGTCAGGGACGCCTTCGCCAACTCGGTCTCAATGCGCAGGACTGCGGCGGCACCAGCCTTGGCGACGAGGGGGTCTTCGCCTAAAAGGCCGAGCATTCGCTCCACGTGGGCGAGGTATTTCGCACGGAGTTCGACGGATTTCGCGTCGGTCTTTGTGTAGTAGTCGCGGTCTGGTAGGCCGAGGCCACCGGCCCCGAGCCCGGCGATGACGGAATTGGAGTCGGCGAAATCCTGCTGCGCACCAAAGGAGAAGAGCATCCCGGAACCGTTGCTGTGTTCGACGGCGAGAAGTGCGGGCAGTTGCGCCAAGCCGCGGAGGGCGTTGATGCGTGCGAGGGACGCTTGGAGGGGGGTGGCCCCCAATTTTTCCGCCGCCGATTCGTCCATGCAGGAACTGAACATGTCGCCAATCTTCTGCATGTTGGCGGAGCGGGGTTTATCGGTCTTGGCGGCTTCCAGCAGGAGGCCCCAAAGATAGAGCTGGTTTTCGCTGCCGAGCTTCTTGTAGACATCCCAGGAGGACTGGTCGTCCGGGATTGGGTTTTGCTTGATCCAGTTTCCGCAGGCGTACTTATAGAAGTTGTCGCAGGCTTGGACGGAGGTGTCCA
>CAITMP010000606.1 GCA_903893525.1 uncultured Acidobacteriia bacterium
AACTTCAAGTGCAGGCTGCGCTGGCACATCATGGCATATTCGCCCTTTTGCGTCGCGGAGGTGGCCGGGGCCATTTCCACGTGGTCGCGCTCATTCACCGTGGACTGCCACTGGTCCGTGGAATGGGCTTCGCGGATGTAGACCTGCAGGAAGGCCACCTCCTTGGCCATGGACTCGGAAAGCCGGTTCAGGACGGGCGCGGCCTTGCGGAAATTCGGGCAACTGTAGCTCCCGAACGCTAGCACCGTGGGTTTGCCGGGCTCGGGCGACGTGATTTCCACCTTGCGACCGCCCTCGGGGCCGGCCAACGCCATACGCGGGGCCCGTTTCCCGGCGGCGAGCCCGGATGCCTGCGCCTTCGGTGTGTATTTTGCGGCCAAGGCGGCCTCCGCTGCCGCTTCCTTCGGCTTTCCCGACTTGATGTAGACCTCGGCGAGCTTGGCGTGCGCGGCCCCATATGTCGGCGACTCCTTGAGCACGGCCTCCAGCAGCGGCTGCGCCTCCTTGGGACGGCCCTGCGCCAACACCGACTGTGCGACGCCGAACTTTGCCGCGAGCGATTTGGGACGCAACAACATGGCCCGGCGCAGAAGCTCTTCCGCTTCCTTGTTCGCCTTCCTGCGGGAGAGGATCATTCCCGCTTGGAAATTTGCGTCGTAATCGTTCGGGTCCTCGTCCAGTTGCTTGTGGAACGCGGCGAGCGCGGCGTCTGGATCGCCGGTGAAAACCAACGATTGGCCGTAGTAGGACTGGATGTGGGGCAGGTCCGGGTTGAGCGCGATCGCCTTCTCGAAGGCCCGTAGTGCGGATGGGTAGTCGCCGGAGGTGAACATGGCCATTGCCAGCGCGTACCGGCCCTCGGCTGAGGAATCATCCTTCAGGATCGGATCCAGGATTCGTTGCGCCTCCGCGCTTTTTCCGGCTTTCAAATACGCTGTGCCGAGGACGTAGGCCAGCGCCTTGTCGCTCGCGGCGTCCGACGACAGCGGTTCCAGCAGAGTGAGCGCCTGTGCTGGCTCCCCCAACTGGAGCAGGCAGTCGGCAGCCAACAGGGTCAGGTTCCGGTCGCCGGGCAGGGATGTGTGGAGATCCAGAAGCAGCGGCGATGCCTCCGACAATCGCCCGGACTTGTAGAACGCCAGAGCCAAGTTCCGGCGGAGGAACGGCACAGCCTGCGCGGGGGCTCCTTTCAGCGCGATTTGGTACTCGCCGATGGCGTCGTCGTATCGGCCCATGCCGGAGAGCGCGGCTCCACGGTTGGAGCGGGCCGCGATATTGGTGGGGTCGAGGGCCAGGACCTGTGCGTAGGATTTCGCGGCCGCAAGCAGGTCTCCGGCGCGTTGCTGGTCGACGCCTTGGCGATACAGGGCTGCTGCGTCTTGCGAGCAGAGGGGGCGCGCGCACAGCGCCAAGCTGAAAATTGCGAAGACGGCACTGGAGGCGCGCATCGTCTTTCATCGTCTCACGGAGTGGGTCTCATCGTCTCACGGAATAGGCGGTGCCCAAATCAGGGCAGGCCCGTTGCCCGGGCGCGCCGGATCGGATAGGCTTGTAGCTTGGGGATCTGGCCGTACCTTGGCCCGTCGGGTTCCTTCGAAAAAAACTATGCCTTCCGTGCGCAGTCTACTTCCGAAAGCATCCTTAATCGTTGTAGTGGCAGGTTTCAACCTGTCTGGGCAGACTACGGATTACAAGACCCAGGTGAGCGCGGTCTTTGCCCACAAGTGCGCCTCGTGCCACAATTCGACCAAGCGTTCGGGCGGCCTCTCGCTGGCAACCTACGACGATGTGTTGAACGGCGGACGCAACGGAGCCGTTGTGCGTCCCGGCAAGAGCGCGGAAAGCATGTTGCTGCGGCGAATCACGGGAGCGGTGGAACCGCGTATGCCGCTGGACGACGAGCCTTTGACTGCTGCCGAGACGGCCGTTGTCCGCAAGTGGATTGACGAGGGTGCGCGGCTGACCCCGAAATCGGCACCGGCCAAGCCCAAGTGGGAAGCGCCCCTTACATTGGCCGCTCCGTCCGTACCCACCTCGCCCTGGCCTGCTTGGACCGCCCCGCTGGACCGGTTCACCGCCACTTACATGGCA
>CAITMP010000607.1 GCA_903893525.1 uncultured Acidobacteriia bacterium
ATTCGCTCGTCGTCGAGCAATGAAGTCACCGTGTACAACCGCATCTTTTCGCTCTTCCCCTTGACCGGAACCGATCCCAAGTAGATTGTGTCGATTTGGCCACCCAACATTTCACGGGCCTCGGTGCTCATCAACAAGCGGGTCCGCTGGTCCTTGTTCAGGCTTTCCAGACGGGCTGCGACGTTGACGGTATCCCCGAGAACCGTATACTCCATTTTGTCTGACGATCCCACGTTGCCGATAATTACCTCGCCGGTGTGGAATCCGGCACCGGTGCGGAAATCGCCAACGACCGTTTCGACCATCTCGGCCGCGCAACGGGTGGTGCGGAGGGAATGGTCGCCGGGAGTGGCTCCGGGATCGGTGTCGGCAAAGACGGCGAGAATGCCGTCGCCGATGAACTTGTTCACGTGGCCTCCGTTCTTCACGATGATCGAGACCATGGTGCGGAGGTACTCGTTCAGGAGTTCTACAACGACGGCAGGGTCGCGTGATTCGCAAAACGAGGTAAAGCCACGGATGTCGGTGAAAAGGATCGTGACGCGTTGCCGTTCACCGGTGAGTGCGATTACCTGGTTCTTGTCAAGCGATGTGGCGACTTGGCGCCCGACGAAGAGTTCGACGGCAGAGCGAAAAAAGCTGCTCTTGCGTTCGGCCGTGGCGAAACGGTAGACAATACCGCCGACCAAGGCCGAGCCGAAGGCCAGAAGAATTTCGGAAGTGGCGAAAAGCCATCCGCCACGGAAGGCTGCGTGGCTGCCGCCGAGGACCGAGACAAGCAGCAGCAAGGACCAAATCGCGGTCTGGGACAGGGGGAGCGTAGCGACGATCGCGACGCAACCGGAGGCCGTCAGCAAGATCGAGGCGAGGCGGGCCCATTCGGGCACCGGACGGAGGTAGGCTCCGGTGAGAAGGGTATGGGCGGTTGAGGCATGGATCTCGAATCCGGGGGTCGTGTACTTATCGCCGCCGAGGAAGGTGTAGAACGGCGTGTCGTGGCGGTCGGCAATGTTGTCGGGGCCCAGAAGTACAAGTTTGTCTTTCACCCAAGCTTGGAGTTGGGCCGTGTCGTGGTTGCGGGCGGCTTCCATGAATTTGTAGAGCGGAACGCGGGGAAAGGTTCCGGGTGGTCCGGCGTAATTGATAGTAAGAAAGCGGTCCGGGCCGACCGGAAGGGGTATATCGCCCAAGTAAAGTTGCCCGCCGACGAATCGCGCATGCTTGCCGGTGAATTTCTCCACAGCGAGGAAGGCCAAGCTGCGGGCCAGCGATTCGGTGGGTGTGCCGTCCTTGGGCGCTTCGATGAGCTCCTGGCGGCGGACAAAATCGTCGGAATCGTTGGTGAGGTTGGCGTAACCGGCGGAACCCAGCGCCGAGGCCATCATGTTGAGCGGGATGGCAAACTGGGACTCCTTCTGGGCACCCATGGCCTCAGGCACGTAGGCCGCAACGACTGGCATGACGGGGCTCACTTCGGCGAACGCCTGGGCGAGGTAGGCGTCGAAATCGGGCTCGTACTTGGTGACGGGAACACCGAAGGTGACGTCGAGAACCATGGCTTTGGCCCCGCCGTCGGCTGCGGCCCGCATGGCATCGGCGTAGTATTTGTGCCAGAAGTAGGAAAGTTCGGGGAAACGGTTGTTGGTTTCGTTGTCGATACCGATGAGGACAATGTCCTTGGTCGGTTGGGTGCCCCGGATGAGGAAGTTCGTGTCCTGTGCCTTGAGATTGATGAGTTGGAAAATGCGGAGGCTGGCCAATGCCAAGGTCAAAACGACACTGCCCGCCACGATGGCGGAACAAATGAGGACACGCTTAGTGGTTCTGCTCATGCGAATGCGGCCAACCCGCCACGCCAGTAGTCTAGCTTAGCGGGCTACTTCGCGGATTCGGCAATCGGTTCCGGCGTGAAATCGAAAGCATGCGGCGGCGGGATGTCGCATGATTTCATCTTGGAGCTGCCGCGGGCAAATTCCAAGATCACGGAAAGATCCCGACGCTTGGCACCGATCCAATTGAGATTCTTGATGAGAGTTTCCGGAAACTTCATACCGCCACCGGCGGCCAGTTTCCAAAAGAGAGGTGGATCCACCGTCTGGAGATCGCCACTGGATTCGGGCGTGGTCTCCACCTTTCCATCCGCCCCGCGATAGAGCGTGTAGGCAAAACGAATCTTCGCATTCACAATGCCTCGCACCTGTATCTGATCGAAACATAGATCGCGCTGTGCCATGTTTTCGACTTGAATTTGGACCGGCACTCCACCATGGATGCTATCGAAACCGCCGGTCCAGACGGATACGGCGATCAGACTGGCTGTCTTTCGGATCGGGTGCACGTCCTGATCCATTGGTGTTGCAAGCCCGCATGCAACCAGCCCGAGAATTAGAATTCGGCCCACGGCTAATCGTAACCGGGGAGGCGTAATGATTGCATAAGTCTGCACGTGTCAGGGCTATTTGCCGCTAAAAACAAAGGCCTCGGCGGGAGGAGCCATACAGCCGCTCCGCCCTTGCCCGACGGGATTGAACATGAGACGGACTTGGACTTGCTGGGTGGAAGATGCAATCCAGTCCAGATTCCGGAACTCGAAATTCCCGATGAGGGTGCCTGCGCCCGGAGGTGTCCGCCAATAGGCATCGGTCTTCAGTGGCGGCGGCTCGGTTTTGTTCTGTGGCGTTCCCGAAGGCTGGCCGGACGCGGTCTGGAAAATCGAGAACATGAAACTTTGCTTGCCGTCTCCAATACCCCGAAGCTGGATTCGGTCGAAACACAGGGCTTGATTCGAAGGGTTCTGGACGTGGATGACGAATGGCACGCTCAAGCCTTCGGCCTCCGGGGGGCGCCGCTCGACCACCAAACGGACAGTCGTGGTGCCAACCGACTTACGCATGTCCCTGCCGACCATATCACCGGAGAAAGCCAAGTGCGGAACAAGAGCCAATGCGACCAGCGCCATCAGCCTAAGGGAATACATCCTCATCACTCCACGATATCGAACTTTGGGTCCTGCTGCCCACGCGTTTCCAAGGAAGACACGGACAACCCGGCCGCGACCGGTTCATCCCGCACCCGATGCCGCAGTTTGCGCGACCCGTTCGCTTCTATAATCAGGGGATGCGTGTCCGTCGATGTCTGCTGATCTGTCTGGCTGCGGTGGGTGCTGGACAGGCCCAAACGACGCAGGGACTCATTTCGGGGCGGGTGCTGAACTCGGTCACGGGGAGGCCCGTGCCGGGCGCATCGATTTCCTTCACAAGCTCCACACTGTCGGCATCGGGGACGCTAAGCGGAGACGGGAACGGTTACTACTTCTTGCCGCTGCTATCGGCTGGAACCTACAGCATACGGGCGGTTGCGGACGGATTCCAACCACAGGAATTGCAACGCCTGGAGTTGCCGGTCGCCGGTCGGGTGCAGCTGGACTTCCGGCTGCGTCCGTTGAACGACGTTTGGGAGTCCGGCCAGTACAGGAGCGTATTCCTTCCCGGGACCAAGACGATCCTGACGTTCTACGGGCCTGACGTGGATTCCAGCCGGTCCGGCACGTTCGAGGCACAGAAGGGCGAGCGGGGGACTCTGGACACATCGGCGTCGTTTGTGGTGGACCCAAGGCAAATTGCCGATCTGCCGCTCCAAGGCCGCGACGTCTACACGATGCTGGTGAGTTTGCCTGGAGTGGCCGCCGACAGTGGCACGGGTAGGGGGTTGGGCATCTCCGTGGCGGGACAGAGGCCGTCGTCATCGAATTATCTGCTGGACGGGGTGGAAAACAACAACTACTTGGTGACGGGACCGCTGGCGAGGGCCACACCCGAAGCGGTGCAGGAATACCGGATTTCCACCAACAATTATTCAGCGGAATACGGCCGAACCGCCGGATTCATCGCCAATGCCGTCACGAAGGCGGGGGGATCCAGCTACCACGCGACGGCGTGGGAATACCTTCAGAACGACTATTTCAACGCGGCGGATTTTGCGGACAACCTGCGGGGAGTGGGTCGCCGCAAGCAGAGGCAAAACCAACTTGGATACCAAGCGGGGGGGCCGATCACGCGGCGGGCGGGACTGCGGGATAGGCTGGTGGTTTCCAGCTCCCTGGAGGAGTTGCTTAGCCGAGGCGCGCAGGAGACCAGAACACTGAAGATGCCCTCCGACATCTTCATTTCGACCTTCAACCTTCCGGCATCCAGACTATCGAGGCAGTTGCTGGAAAAGTTTCCGGGACCCGTGCTGTCTTCCAAGGGCGTAACCGCGAACTACACGGTGGCCCCTCCCGTGGAAACAAACCGCCTATTGGCGCTGGAGCGGCTGGACTACGCGACTCCGGGCGGGCGGGACCACTTCATGGCCCGGTTGGCCATGTCACGCACCGGCCAGCCGGATTTTGTGTGGTCGCCCTACAAGGACTTCATTTCGGGGCTGCAACAGAATACGACCAGTTTGGCCGCAAAGTGGCAGCGGGCATGGACGCCGAGACTCACCCAAGAGTTGAAGCTCGGCGTGGGCGACGACAATCTTTGGTGGGACCGTGCCCATCCGGAAATCCCGACCTTGGCTGCGTCGGACGGAACCCAACTACCGGGAAGTCCGGCGTTTTATGCGTACCGCAACCACAACAAGTCGGTCGAGCCCGTTTATGGCATGGTCTGGACCCGGAACCGACACATTTTGACGACCGGGGCGGGATTGCTCCTCCGGTCCAACAGCGGCTACATGACGGCGGGACGGGATGGCCTGTATGTATTCGACGGGCCAGTGGGATTCGAACTGGACGAGCCGGACACATTCCGTGCGCCCGTGGACCGGCTATCGGCGACGCCGGTAGTGCCCGATTACAACCGGAGCTACCGGCAGAACCAGTTGTTTTTGTTTGCACAGGACAGCTATCGGATCAGACCCCGGCTGACTTTGAATTTCGGGTTGCGGTATGAGAGCTTTGGCGCTCCATCCAACGCGGGAACGGTGAAGGACGCAGTGCTTTCCCTGGGGGCGGGAGCTGATTTCTCCGCACGGCTGGCATCGGCGAAGATCAACGCAAACACCGGCGGCAACCAGCAAGTCTACGGTGCCGACAACGGGAACTTTGCGCCCCGTTTCGGCCTTTCGTGGCAACCTTTTGGACCGGGGCAGCGGCGCTTGGCCCAGACCGTCCTGCGGGGCGGTTTCGGAATCTACTATGACAGGCCGTTCGACAACCTGTGGCAAAACGTGCGCAATAACCGGGTGGTGCTGCCAACGTACTTCCTTCCCGCGACTTCGACGAACTATCTGCAACCGGTTGCAAGTGCGATCAAGGGCTTCCGTCCGGCATCCAGCGATTTTCCCGGATTGACCCTAATGGATCCCCGGTTGAAGAACGGTTATACGGAATCGGCATTCCTTGGGGTGCAGCACTCCGAGGGTAACTTGGTGGTGGAGTTGAACGGCACCAGTTCGCTGGGTCGGCGGCTGGTGACCACGGACATCGTGAATAGACCGTTCACCACGGCATCCGGATTCGGTTACTCGAATGACAATCTACCGCTGGTCTCGTGGAGGTCCGGGCAGGGATTATCTGACTACTATGCGATGAGCGTGGCGGCTCGGTACCACGGCCGAGCCACCCAATTGCAGGCGGCTTACACCTTGAGCCACTCGATTGACAACCAGAGTGATCCGTTGACTGGCGATTTCTTCGATCTGAATTTCACGTCGATCAACAACGGGTCGGGGAATGCGCCAAAGGCCACCTTCGCCAAGCAGTTTGACAGTAGGGCCGACCGTGGCAACTCGGGTTTTGACCAGCGGCACAACTTGTTCCTGCTGGGTGTTTGGGAACCACAGTTGGGACGCGGGCGGGTGGCAGGTGGCTGGAAACTGTCATGGTTATCGGCGTTCCGGACAGGCATCCCGTATACGGTTTATGCTGCGTCGGCCGGCATCCCGGACTCCGGCGGCACGATCCTCAACCAGCGGGCGAATTTGCTGAACCCGGCAACGGCCTTGCCCTCGAACCCGACCGGGGCCCTTGGTGGCCTGCGGTTGCTGGATGCGCGGGGATTCTCGGCACCAGGTGCCAATGCGCCTGGAAGTTCCGGACGGAACGCTTTCCGCGGCCCGGGGCTCTACAACGTGGACCTATCGGTGGCAAAGAGCCTTCTGGCCCGGGAACCGTTCACGGTCACCCTGCGGGCCGATGCGTTCAATATGCTGAACCACGCAAACTTGGGCAATCCATCGAGTCTGCTGGGAGACTCCACTTTTGGGATTGCGACCTATGGCAGGCAGGGGACGCCCTCGGGCTTCCCGGCGCTGACACCGCTGAATGACGCGGCCCGGCGGCTCCAGATCATGCTGCGGGTGGAGTTCTAGGAGCTGACGGGCCGCCTAGCCCAGGAGTTTCGCGGCCGGTTTCGCGAAGTAGGTAAGAATGAAATCCGCCCCGGCGCGCTTGATGGAGGTGAGGCTTTCCATCATCGCCCGGTCATGGTCGATCCATCCGTTTGCCGCCGCCGCCATGATCATGGAGTACTCGCCGCTGACCTGGTAGGCCGAAATCGGCACGTCGTAGCGCATGCGGGCCTCGCGGATGATGTCGAGGTAGGCCATCGCAGGTTTCACCATGATCATGTCCGCACCCTCGTCCAAGTCCAGCTCGATTTCACGCATGGCTTCGCGGGCGTTGGCGGGATCCATCTGGTAGCTGCGGCGGTCTCCGAACTGGGGGGCGGAGTCGGCGGCTTCGCGAAAAGGCCCGTAGAAGGCGGACGCGTATTTTGCGGCGTAGGACAGGATCGGTGTCTTGCTGAAGCCGGCGTCGTCCAAGGCGGTGCGGATGGCCTCCACGCGCCCGTCCATCATGTCCGACGGTGCCACGATGTCGGCTCCGGCACGGGCATGGGACACGGACGAGCGGGCCAACCAGTCGAGCGTGGGGTCGTTGTCGACGTCGCCGTCGACGATCAACCCGCAGTGGCCGTGGCTGGTGTACTCGCAATTGCAGACGTCGGTCATCACCAGCAGATCCGGCGTTTCGCGCTTGATGGCCCGAATCGCCCGTTGCACGATGCCGTTGTCGTCATAGGCACCGGATGCGATTTCGTCCTTGGTCTCGGGCAGGCCGAAAAGGATGATGCCGCCGATGCCGAGGGAATGAATCTCGCGGCATTCCTCGACCGCGGTGTCGATGGAGATCTGGCACTGCGGAGGCATGGAACCGATCGGCTTGCGGATGCCCTCGCCCGGCACAATGAAAAGGGGAAGAATGAAATTGGCGGGATCAAGGCGTGTCTCGCGCACCAGATTGCGGATGGACTCGGTGGCGCGCAACCGGCGGGGACGATGGATCGGAAAGGGCATCTATTGGAATTCTATCGCCCAACCCTTGACAAGCGGGCATGGCACAGTAGAATAATTTGGTATCCCCAGCTTTCGGTATGTCCGTCGCCTGTGAACACAAGAAGACCATCATCATCGCCCGACGAGGCGGTGTGGATTATGTGGAATGCCTCGACTGCAAGCAGATCTTCGAAGCGGAAGATCTGGAGCCAGTCGCTGTTGACGATGACGACTGATCACGCAAGCCGACCACTGACCTCGCGACTGCCTTGCCCGGCCTGTTAGCATAGCGGTTATGCATGATTTGGGGACGTTCCGCGCCAATCTGGATGCGGTCGCCGCTCGGCTCGCCACGCGCGGGCTGACGCTTCCTTTGGACGAGTTCCGCGAGTTGGACCAGCGTCGCCGTTCGGCAATCACCGAGGCCGAACAACTGCGGGCCGAACAGAACGGGCTATCCCGTGAAGTGGGGCAACTGCGCCGCCAAGGTGCCAATACGGACGAGCTCCAGGCGAAATCCCGCGCGATGGGCGACCGGGTTGCCGAGCTGAACACTGTTGTGGAGGCGGTGGACGCCCAGTTCCGCGAGATGCTGGCGGGGATTCCGAATATCCCGCACGAATCCGTACCGGTGGGCCGGGACGCCGAAGACAACGTGGTGGTGCGTACGCACGGCACCCCGACTCCCATGGATTTCGAACCCAAGGCGCACTGGGATCTTGGGCCGGAACTCGGGATTCTTGATTTCGACCGGGCCGCCAAGATCACAGGCGCGCGCTTCGCGGTCTATTGGGGTCTGGGCGCGAAACTGGAGCGGGCGTTGATCAATTTCATGCTCGAAACGCACTCCCGTGAGCATGGTTACACCGAGGTTCTGCCGCCCTTCATGGTGAATTCGGCCAGTCTTTACGGCACCGGGCAGCTGCCAAAGTTTGCCGAAGACCTGTTCAAGCTCGAAAACACAGACTATTATTTGATCCCGACAGCCGAGGTTCCAGTTACGAACCTGTATCGTGATGAAACCTTGGAAGGCGAAAAGCTGCCGATCAAGCTCTGTTCGTATACGCCATGTTTCCGTAGCGAGGCTGGGTCGTACGGGCGGGACGTACGAGGCATCATCCGGCAGCACCAATTCCAGAAGGTCGAATTGGTGAAGTTTGCGCGTCCCGAACAGAGCTACGAGGAACTCGACCGCCTCACTGCGGACGCCGAGGATATTCTGATCCGTCTGGGATTGCCCTTCCGCACCATGGCGCTTTGCACGGGCGACATGGGATTCAGCTCGGCGAAGACGTACGACATCGAGGTATGGCTTCCATCGCAAAAGGGCTTCAAGGAGATTTCTTCCTGCTCCAATTTCGAGGCATTCCAAGCGCGCCGTGCCAACATCCGGTTCCGCAACGGCAAGAAGACGGAACTGGCGCACACGCTGAATGGCAGCGGTCTGGCGGTGGGTCGAACATGGGTCGCGATCGTGGAAAACTACCAGCAGAAGGATGGCACCGTGGTAATCCCCGATGCGCTGCGCCCGTATTTGAATGCGGAAGTGATTACGCCGCAAGCGCAGCTGAAGTAGGGCTTACAAATGTTCCGCATTCGGCAGGCGCTGGCGTCCGACCGCCCTACCATGGAGCGCATCATCGAGCTTTCGGTTCACAAACTGCAGGCCGTCGACTATTCACCCGAACAACGGGCCGGTGCGTTGGGGGTGATTTTCGCCATCGACAGTCAACTACTGCGCGACGGCACGTATCTGGTGGCGGAGACGACCGAAGGCAGAGTTGATGCTGGAATTATACTGGGCTGCGGAGCGTGGAGTCGCAGGAGCAATCCATTCGGCGGCGACAAGGTAGCCGGGAAAAGCGACGCACTCCTTGATCCGACAGTGGACGCGGCCCGCATAAGGAGCTTTTTCGTCCATCCCGACCATGCTCGGAAGGGGGTCGGAACTGCGATTTTGCGCGCATGCGAGAGCGCGGCACGGGCTGCGGGATTCCGCAGGACGGAACTAGTGGCAACCCTCACGGGTGTACCACTGTACAGCGTCCAAGGGTACACGGAGTCCCGGCGATTCGACGTTCCACTGCCCAACGGAGCAGCCCTGCCCGTTGTGGCGATGTGGAAGAGCTTGGGATAGCCACTGGCGCCCCAGCCATTGATATTCACGAGGCAAAATCAGCCACACCGCACTATTTGCATTGCTTATTATATAGGGGACGTGCTAGAGTGGCATTTGATCTTCCCCGATTGCAAGTTGTTCCGCGATGTGGCCCATACCAAGAGCCTCAGCAAAGCGGCCCAGCTCAACAAACTCAGCCAACCGGCCGCCACGCAACGCATTCACGAACTCGAACGGCGGGTGGGAGTGGACCTGCTGGACCGCTCGACGCGACCAGTGGGGCTGACCCCGTCGGGAAAGCTCTTCGCGGGTCTTTGTCGGGACGTTGTACGCATGGAGGATGACTTTCTGGCCCAGTTGGCCGAGATCCAGCACTCCACGGAAGGAACGGTTCGCATCGCCTCGATTTACTCGATCGGGCTAACTGAGATGGGGAGTCTCCGCGAAAAGTTCCAAAAAATCCACCCCGACGGGCATCTACATACGGAGCTGCTACGCCCGGAAAAGGTCTACGAGGCTGTTCTGGAGGACCGCGCCGACCTCGGGTTCATCAGCTATCCGGAACACCGCCGGGAGTTGGCAATCATCCCGTGGCGCGAAGAACGCATGACAGTGGCTGCATACCCGGAGCACCCATTCGCCGACCGTGAGATCATCCTGCCATCGGACCTGCAGGGCCAGGATTTCGTCGCCTTCGACAGCGAGGTGATCATACGCCGCGAGTTGGACAAGTTCCTCCGGGAGAGCGGCGTGGAAGTGGAGATTGTCATGAGCCTCGACAACATCCAGTCGATTAAGGAGGCTGTCGCCAAGGGGACCGGGATCAGTATCCTGCCCGAACGGACGATGCGGGAGGAGATCAGTGCGCGGCGCCTGGTGTCGATTCCGTTGGACGCACCGGAACTGCGCCGGCCGGTAGCAGTGATCCATCGCCGAAAGAAAAAGCTGAACCGGGCAGGACTGGATTTGCTGGAGATGATTCAGCAATCGGTAGGATAGGGCGGTTGGGTGGACCGCCCTTGCCGATTCCGTCCTATTTGTAAGCGCCCGCAGCTTGGAAATCCCCTGCCTTGACAAGGGAAATGGACGCCGGGTCGATGTGGCGTCGGAAAGCGGCCGTCACCTGTTCGGGTGTCAGCGCCTCGTACTTGGCATCCATCTCGGAATCCCAAAGGAGTGTCCGGTCTTCGGCCTCCCGCGACAGAATCATGGCTAGAATGCTCTGATCCTGGGAACGGGTCACGGCGCGCTGGTCGCGAATGGCCTTCTTGGCATTTGCAACTTCCTCGGCAGTGAAGCCGCTGGCAAGCGTTTTTGCGAGTTCATCGCGGAAACTGGCCTCGGCTTTCGGCGTGTTTGCGGGATTGGCAATTGCAAATGCCGTGAACATCCCCGCGTCACCCGTAACGGGAACGCTGAACCCGGAACTCACGCTGTAGCTTAGACCCTCGATGTTGCGCACACGGTTGGGAAGACGCGACGTGATGGAACCGCCGAAGATGTAGTTGGCAACCACCATCGCCGGATAATCCGGATCATGGTCTGTCATCTGAACGCGCATCCCTGCATTGAACTGGGCGTTCTGCTTGTCGGGCGTCTCGATCTTGAGATTGATGGTGGACACCTTCACATAGTCGGACGAGATTTTCCCGAAGGCTCGCGGGGCTTTCCAAGTCCCCAGCAGAGCCTCCGTTGCCTTGCGGAATTCGGCCGGATCGAACTGTCCGACGGCCGCGATAATGGCGTCTGAAGCGCCGTAGAACTGCGAGTGGAAGGCCTTGACATCTGCGAGGCTGACCTTGTTCAGCTCTTCAATTCGCTCGTCAATTGTGCGGAAGTACCGGACGTCGCCCTTGGGATAGGGGCTAAGCGCGCGCTGCAGTGCCTCGCTGGCTAAAAGGCCTGGTTCAGTCTTGCCGCGTTCGATGGCTGCGATCTGCTGTTTTCGGACCTGCTCGAAATCCTCTTCCGGAAACGAGGGGTCCTTGAGAATTTCCAAGGCGAGGTTGAGCGCCGGTATGAGGTTTTCGGATTTCGTGGACACCGAAGCGGTTGCTGTCGCGAGTGATCCGCCACCAGGGCCACCGCGTCCTCCACCACCGATGCCCCCGCCGCCACCAACGGAAATGCGGGCATTCAACTTGTCCATTTCGTCTTGGATTTGCTGCCGCGAACGTGTCTTTGTCCCGCGCATCAACATGGCCCCTGTTACCTGCGCCACAGCACTCTTGTCGGCAAGTGATTTGGGATCACCCACGCGCAGCCCAACCGAGACCGCAACCGTTCCGCCGCGAACCTTCTTGGGCAGCATCACGAGATGTGCGCCGTTCGGAAACTTAGCTCGGGTAATGTGCTTCTCGAAGTTGGCCGGAGTAGGCTCGAAATCTTCGCCGTCGGAGACTTGGATGGTGGTCTTGATGTCCTTGAGGACGGAATTCAGATTGGGTGAATCGGGGACGATGGTCCGGTCGGGCTCCGGTGTGGGGATGAAAACACCAACCGTGCGATTGGAGTCCTTGAAATAATTCTTGGCAACCCGGACCACATCATCAACGCTGACCTTGGTGAGTTGTTCGTAGTTGAGGAAAAATAGCCGCCAGTCGCCCTGTGAGATCTGGGAGGTGAGACCCATGGCCATCTGCTGGGAGTTCGCCATTGTCTGCTCCATCTGACGGGTCATGCGGGACTTGACTCGTTCCACTTCGTCCTTCGTGGGCGGCTCCTTGACCGTACCTGCGATGGTATCGAGAAGAGCTTTCTTGGCCACATCGAGATTCTGGTCGCCTGAAAGGGAGACGGACGCGAGTACAAAGCCGGGGTCATGGAGCTGGTTGAACGACATTCTGGCCGAAAGTGCCAGTTTGTTGTCCACCAAGGCCTTCGAAAGCCTTCCGGTACCGCCGGTACCATTTAGAATGCCATCCAGCACCTCTAGTGCCGCGGAATCGGCGTGTGCCATCGCAGGGGCGTGGTAGGCGATCATCAGGTCCTTGCCGGTACCGACGCGCCGTAGTTCCACGGTGCGTTCACCGTCCTGGGCAGGTTCAGTCGTGTACGTGTCATCAAGTTTGCGGGCTGGCCGGGGGAGCTTGCCAATGGTATCGGCGACCATGGCGAGTGTTTTTTGCCCGTCAATTTTCCCGGCGATCACAACTACCGCGTTGTCCGGCTGGTAGTACTTCTTATAGAAGGCCGCAAGGCGGTCGATGGGCACGTGTTCCAAATCCGAGCGCGATCCGATCACGGACTTGCCGTAATTGTGCCAGAGATAAGCGCTGGAAAGAACCCGCTCCTCAAGAACTCGCGTGGAGCTGTTCTCGCCTCTCTCGAACTCGTTGCGGACGACCGTCATTTCGGTGTCGAGCAACTGTTTTTCCATGCGGACGTTCACCATCCGGTCGGCTTCGAGGCCTAGCGCCCACTTCAGGTTGTCATCGCTGGCGGCGAACGTCTCGTAATAGTTGGTTCGGTCGTAGCTGGTGGTGCCATTCCATTGCGAACCCCGGTCCACAATCTCCTTTTTGATGTTGCGGCCGTTCGTGGTCAGGATGAAGTTCATGTGTTCCAGCAGGTGCGCCATGCCGGTTTCCCCATAGCCCTCATGGCGGGAACCAACGAGGTACACTACGTTGACCGTAATTTTCGGACTTGTGGAGTCCGGTAGGAGGAGCACCCGCAAGCCGTTGGGGAAACCGTATTCGGTGATCCCCGCCAAGGATGCACTTTGCCGGACACCGGTTGGCAATTGTTGGGCATGGACGGCGGCCGCAAGGAGCACACCGAGCAGTAGTTTCGCGGGTGCGTTGGATTGAAGGTGCATATGGATGGGTCTGATTTGGAGTATACCGCTGATGCTGGAGAGTTTGCTTCGGCTCCCCGACAACAGGATGAAGGAAGACCAACGGTCGCTGGGATGTGGGAGCGGCTCGGACATTGCGCTACGATGGAGCGAGAAATTGTTCGCGGAAGTCTAAAGTTTTTATTCGGAGTTGCCGATAAATGGAAAGGTCTTCCAAGTGACTGGCATCGGAAAAATACTCATTGTCTCGGCCACACTGCTCTCCTTGGGCATTGGGGTGGTGGCGGTGCGTATCGGAGGATTTTTTGACAGCCGCCAGCCAGAACTTCGAGTCGGTTTCCACGAGTTTGCCCCGTTCACCCAATCGGACCAAAGCGGATCACCTGCAGGCATGGCGGTGGAAATTATCGAGACCGCGGCTAGGCGTGCCAACGTAAGGCTGCGATGGGTCAAAACCGGTCCGGATGTGGATGAGTCCCTCCAGGCCGGAAAGGTCGACATGTACCCAATCCTGACTTTGACGGATTCGAGGCAGGAACAATTCCACACGAGCCAACCCTGGTGGGAAAACGAATCCATACTGGTTTCCCTCGACTCGATCAGGTTACAGGCAGGTGCGGCATCCACCGGAAAGAAAATCGCCATCCGGGGCTTGGCTGTTCTAAGGGCTCTGGCGGAGATCACCTTTCCAGACTCCCAGTTGGTGACGATCCCAAACGCCCAGGCGATGATCAACGCGTTGTGTCGTGGCGAGGTGGACGCCGCATTCCTCGACGTTCGCTTGCTACAGGCGCAGCTAATGAGCGGGCCGTCGGCATGCGCTGGGCACCCACTATTTGTGGCTTCCGTACCCAACGGGTCCCTCTCGTTGGGAACAGTTGCCCGAAACAGTGCCAAGGATGCGGCGGACCGTGTCTTCAACGAAATTGCAGGTATGGCCATCGATGGAAGCCTGTCTGCCGCAGCATCCCGGTGGTCAATGGTAAGTTCTTTCCAAAATCGCCACTTGAAGGAGATCTTGGAGACCAAGCAGCGATCGACATTGATGCGCTTCGGACTCTTCGGCCTGACATTGCTGCTGATAATCGGTTGGACACAGACCCGCAGAATACGGAAGG
>CAITMP010000608.1 GCA_903893525.1 uncultured Acidobacteriia bacterium
GATCTCGCAATCACCACCAGCCGTTCGAGCCCCCGAAACTGGAATACCTGATCTGGCATCTGTTCCCCCTTCAAACCTGTTTTAACATCCGCTTACACGCTACCCTTTTGGAAACAACTCCGTCCGCGAGCAATGATTGGCCGCAATCGACATCCACCCTCGGGAACGCTGCCCTCGTCAGTCCCTGTCCTTGCCATGCAAGGTGCGGCGTCATCTCCGCCACAACTCGATTCTCCCCAACTTCTGTACAAGACTACGTGTCAAAACGGAATGTCATCCTCGGTAATTCCCTGACCATAGTCGTTGGGGTCGAACGCCGCGACTCGCGGCTTGCTCGAAGTTAAAGGTCTCGGTATCATCACGACTTCACGCTCTCGGTAGTCTGGGCCGATACTTTCAGCCATCTTGAGCAGCTGGTCGCGGGCTGCCGTTAACCGTACTTGGATCGCGGGTTCGCCCGACCTGTCTGGATGATGGACCTTGCTGAGTTCGCGAAAGCCCTTCCCAATGATCTCTTTCGCCAGATCCTTCGTCGGGGGGACCCGCTTCTGCGGCAAACCACCGGCACTGCGCCGGGCGAGTTCCTCGTGAACCGCAACTACAACAAACAGGTCATCCTGTTTGAACTCTTCGCAACGGCCCGTGTTGAGCGGGAAACGTTTGGCAAGTTCAGTTAGAATGTTGTCAGGCACTTCGGACAGTCGCCATCCCGTGTAATCGCCGTAGCCGACAAGCACGTGTCTCACTGCTGTTCCCCTTTGCGTCGAGACCTCGCGTGATTGGCTACCTCGCGCAAGAACTCAGATGGTCCATCTTCCCGCTTCACACCCCTGTTATCGGCATACCAGCCGGAATATGTGAAATGGACTTCATGGCGCGCCCTAGTAACACCAACGTAGAACAATCGCCGCTCCTCCTGCTTTTTACCGGGGCTCTTGGCGGACCACCTAGGCATTCGCCCCTGTTCCATACCCATGAGCACTACTGCGTCAAACTCCAGCCCCTTTGCGCTGTGCAGCGTAATCAGGTTGAGGTGTTCCGGCGATCCCCGTTGCCCGCCGAATTCCCGAAGTGCGAGGTTATGTAGCCTGCCTCGCTCTCCGAATGCCCTCCGCAGGGACTCCACGGCCAGAAACTCATCCCCCAGAGACACATCGGTGGAAAGCTCACGCAGAATTTCATTCGCGGATTCGATCCAGAGGTGGGCGGCACCATTGGGATTTCGATTTGCTAGCAGGAATCGCATAAACTCAATAGTCCGGGTGTGCATGCCATTCCCGGCGCAGCGCCTTGAATGCCAAGCCGCCCACTGGTTGATGAGTTCGGAAAGTGCCGGCTTTCCTGTCTTCCAGCCGCCTGAGCACCAATGGGCGCAATCCTCAAGCCACCGCACTAATCGACCTTTTCTGTAGGCCGCCCCTCCGTCAATCCGTATCGACTTCAGGCCGACCGATCGAGTTGCGTCCTCAATTATTTGGCCGTCGTTCTTGTCTAAATACAGAATAGCGATATCCCCCAGCTTGCGACCTGCTCTTCTACCAAGAATGGCCGGGATGAGTTCGTCGCAGATTGTCTGTGCCTGGGCCCGCAATCCATCGGAGATCTTCATTGAAGTCACGACTCCGGCCATCGGGGTCTTTGCACGGTACCCTCGAGGGGCCCCTAACACGACTTGGGAGACATCTATAAGCCTTTGGCCGCTGCGATAGTTCATTTCTAAACTGATGCTCTCTACTTGGTCCTCTTCGGCCAACTGCCGAAGCAGTTCAGGCTTGGCGTGGTTGAAGCCGTAAACCGACTGGTCTGGATCACCTACGGCAAAAAGACGGATACCTCCTTCAAAGCAAAGGGCTTTTACGATGCGATGCAATGGCTCGCCCAAGTCTTGGTACTCGTCGACGACGAGGATCGGGAACTTTGCAAGCAGGCATGAGCGGACCCAGCGATTACTCTCAATGAGTTGGAGTCCAAGGCGAACCATGTCATAGAAGTCCACCACGCCGCGGGTTAACATGAGCGACTCATACATTTCAACGAGTTGGGCCATGTCACCGTCAGTGCCTGGCCAATCTTCAGAAAGACGATCAAATCGCGGATTGCGATATTGTTCGAAGCTCGTCCACCACCTGGTATCGGGTTTGCCCTTATACACAGCATCAAAGGCTGTTTCGAAGCATTGAGTCCTATCGCTCTCAATCGCCACCCCTATCCTGACGGGCACAGGAAGTCCGGCCAATCGGGCAAAAGGCTGCAGTACATGTTTCAAGCAAAATGAATGAATCGTTCCAACGAAGACACGCGGTTGCTCCCGGACCCCTAGACCCGCCAGTCGTCGCTCCAGCTCGGCGGCACACTCATTACTGTAAGTGATGCAAGCAACACCGCGCGGTGCTTGCACGTCCTCTGCAAGCATCCTTGCCATTTTGACCGTTAACGTCTTGGTTTTTCCACTCCCTGGACCAGCCAAAAGAACACAGTGGCTCTTGGATTCGTACGCCTGCCATTGCCTTGGGTTATCCCGCAGGTCCCGCGCCGCGCGAAGATATGGGCGAATAAAACTATCTGGAATGGCGTTTGACATGCTCGATTGCGTCCTTAATGTATGGAGGGCATCTCGTTCCCGTCAGTCGGCTGGCCAGTCGCTGGGCGAATCGGCCTTTTCCGATGGCCTTGATGTCGCGAAGGAACTGTGCCTTGTCAAGCGATTTAGGGTCGGCACACCAGCCTTCGGTCCGCGTCTTGGCAGCGTTAGAGGGTGCCAGTTCGTAGAGCGTGGCACACATAGACTTGTGTCGCCCACATTCAAAAAGGTCAACTTCAAGGGTATGGGTATTGAGGAAGATTCCTTGGTTCGGCCCGCGGCCGGTGCCGACCAGATCACGTAATTTCTCGACGCGGGGCTCTCCCAAGTTGGTGCCGTCCCTCTGGGGATCGAGGTCCGTGAGGACCGCGAATGGAAGGTCGAGGCCTTGTGGCCCCAGCAATTTCACATACGGGGCGAAATTGGTTCCGGCTACCGAACATACCGTAAAGCCTAGTCGATCAAAATCGGTACCGAGGAGCTTCCCGAGGGCCGGAACCAGATAAACCTCGGAGTCACCTTCTACAAGGATCACCCCTTTGGCAAAAGGAATCTCTCCGCGCGAGACGTCCAAATAGCGTTCCAAGTCCTGGACGTCGGCATCGGGGAGAGTTAGATTTGCAGTGGATACGGCATGGGATGCAGCATTCTGTTGTTCCTTCTTTAGAAGGACAAGAGACTTCAGGGGAGCCACACTAACAATGTGGGTAACAGTTCAGCCCTGTCGATGGGCGTCTGAAGGTGCCGGGCGAAAAAGTTTGAAGAATCATCACTTTGGACCTGGACTTTTGGCTCGGAACCTGGCAACTTGGATGCTTGGGGTGCGCC
>CAITMP010000609.1 GCA_903893525.1 uncultured Acidobacteriia bacterium
ATGTGCTGTCCGGCGAGGCACCGTGGCGCAAAAGGACCCGCGCGGTCCCAGCGACATCGCCCATTCGGAGCCGCGAGAAGCATACGTATACCAGCGGAGTCACCTGTTCGGGCCCCCCCGGCTCAACCGCCAAGGCCGAGTTTGCGGCGACCAATTCCTCCACTGTCCGCACGTCGCCCATCACCAGCGCAGCCCAGTAACCTTCAGCTGCGTCGGGAATGGCACTCAGCATCGCCTTTGCCGCCGCAGGATCCTCAATCGCGGCTTTTACAAATTCATCGGAAATCTCGCTCACCTTGGCTCCTCCACATCCACGACCCGATCCGCCTCCACATCCGCCAACACTTGCCGCCGACCGCTCGGCCACAGAATCACCACGCTCTTGGCCAGAGTTGCCGACCCCAGCCCGAAATGCACGCCAGCATCCACTGAGGAAGCGTAACCCGCCGTCGTGGTCATCGCCGCCATCTGGTTCCCAATCGTGATCCGGGCCCCGATACCGTCCCGGTTGGACTTCGTTCCGTGCAATCGGAAAGCGATCCAGTGCCCCCCGCCCGAACTCGTGTTTTCCCAAATCTCCGCCGGACTCCCCAGCGCGGACACGACACCGTCCACCCGTCCATCCCCGTTCAGGTCAGCAAACACCGCCCCGCGATGGGCGGCTACCGCGGTCAGCCCGGCCTCGTCCGACACATCCCGGAACACCCCGCCGACATTCACAAGGACCGAATTCCTCTCCCGGTACACCGACGGCTCGAACTGCTCCACCAGATCGTTCACATGCGAATTTGCCGTGAACAGATCCTTCCAGCCATCATTGTTGAAGTCCGCCAACCCCAGTCCCCAGCCGCTGTGCTTCACTGATCCCGCCCCCACCTTGGAAGCGTAGGTGGCGTCCACAAACACGCCGGTACCCGCATTTCGGAAGACCGGGTACGTCTCACCCGCCAGCGCCGTCACAATTGCGTCCGGCAGGCCGTCGTTGTCATAATCCTTGAATTCGATCCCCATGCTGGCCACCGGCTTCCCGTGGTCCCTCAATGCGACGCCAGCCAACAACCCGACCTCCTCGAACGTCCCGTCGCCCTTGTTGTGGAACAGAAAATTCGGCATGTTGTCGTTGGTGACGAAGACGTCCGGGAATCCGTCTCCGTCGTAGTCCGCGAAGCCAACGCCCATGCCGCGCCCGGCATGCGGCCTCAGGCCTGCACGATCCGTCACATCCTCGAAACTGCCATCACCCTTATTCCGGTAAAGCGTACTGGCCAAGCCTTCGAAATATTTGGGATGGCAGTAGATCCGGACCCCGCGCGTCTGGTCGCCACAAAAGCGGTCGAAAGCCGGCGTCCATTTGGCGTAGTGGACCACCCAAAGGTCCAGCAGCCCGTCGCGGTCGTAGTCGAACCACCCTGCCGCCACGGACCATTCGCCGCTCTTGATGCCGGCCTTCGCGGTTACGTCCTCAAACTTGCCTCCACCCAGGTTGCGGTATAGGATATTGCGGTTTACACCAGCCACAAAGAGGTCGCCCCGTCCGTCGTTGTCGAAATCCGCTGCTGCCGCCCCCATGGAGTAACCCGCGCCGCCGATTCCAGTCTCCTCGGTGACATCACGGAATTTCATCCCTCCCTCGTTTCGGTAGAGGCGGTTGAGGAACTTCCCCGACGATTTTTCCAGCGACGGAATCTCGGCTCCGTTGGTGAAGAAGATATCCGGCCGACCGTCGCCGTCGTAGTCGAAAACCGCGATGCCGCCCGGCATGGTTTCGATCATGTGCTTCCGCGATGTGGGATTGTTTTCGAGCACAAACCGCACCCCGGCCTGTGCGGCGACTTCGCGGAACCGGATTGGAAGGGTAGACTCCGCGGCGACGGCGGCCAACGCAATGACCGTAGAGCCCACTGCCATGCCCCATTTTGCCGCAGGTGTCAAAATCATAGTTTCCGATGTCCACTTCCAGTATCCGGCCTTCATATCCGGAAACCGCCAAGACCGACGCTGAGACCATTTGCCACCACCGCCGGGCTATGTTCCGGGACATGGGCCATCCCGATGACGCCGTGATGGACGCGATGGTGGCGGCTTTCCGGCCCTGGGTCGAACGGAGATTGCAGTCCGGTGAATACCGCGCATGGTTTGCCTACGACCCCGATGGCGAGATCATTGCCGGTGCCGGGATCTGGCTGATGGACTGGGCTCCCCACATGATCGCGCCGGGCCAGCCAAGGGCCAATATCATCAATGTTTACACTGAGCCTGCACATCGTCGCAAGGGCCTTGCCCGGCAGTTGATGGCCCACCTGCTGGACTGGTGCCGTGCTACCGGGATCCGCGTCGTGATTCTCCACGCGAGCAGAGAGGGGCGGTCCCTGTACGAGGCACTGGGTTTCGCCCCCACCAACGAGATGCGGATTATCCTGGAGGAATAATTCAAATGCGCCGACTGCTGATTGGCTTGTGCGTTACCAGCGTCGTGGTCTATCTGCTCATGTTCTGGCCATTGCGCGACCCGCATCCACTGGCCCGCGCGGGTGGCGGCACATTCGCGATCCCCAATGCCAAGGTCTACATTTCCCCTGACCTGCCGCCCCTGGACGGAGCCACAATCGTAGTCCGCAACGGGCGCATCGCGGACGTTGGAACGGGAGTCGCCGTGCCTCCAGGTGTCCCGTCTTTACCGTGTGACCGTTGTGTCGTGACGGCCGGGTTTTGGAATACCCACGTGCACTTTTCCGAGCCCAAGTTCAACGACGCCATCTGGGGCCACAGAGCCTCGGTTGAGACCGATCTGGAGGACATGCTGACCCGGCGCGGGTTTACGACCGTAGTCGATGCCGGTTCCGACCCCCGTGTGAGCGTGTCGCTCCGCAGGCGCATGGAATCCGGAGAGATTCGCGGTCCACATATCTATCTGGCCGGGAGGTCCATCTACCCGCCTGCCGGGATTCCCTACTATGTACGGGAATCCGTCCCGATTTGGATCCGCTGGCTGATGCCGCAACCCGCCACGGCAGGGGATGCCGCCGGAGTCGTCCGTCAAAACGCCAACGCCGGTGCCGACCTCACCAAGCTCTTCACTGGCTCCTACGTTGCGCGGGGGCGCGTCCTGCCTATGCCGCCCGAAGTCGCAAAGGCCGCTGTGGATGAGGCACACCGGCGTGGCCAGCTGGTCTACAGCCATCCGTCGGATTTGTCAGGAACGAAGGTCGCAATCGCGGCGGGTGTTGACATCCTGGCCCACGCCCCGGATTCCACTCAAGGAATCGACGACGCGTTGTTGCGGAGCATTGTGGACCACCACATGGCAATGATCCCCACGCTCAAGATGTTCGCAACCACAGTTACAGACAAACCGGCCTACATCCAGCCCATCCATTCGCTCGTTTCCAGATTCCGCGCGTTAGGTGGTGAACTCCTCTTCGGCACGGACGTCGGCTACATGGAGGACTACCGCACTGCGGACGAATTCCGTGCGCTGGCGCAGTGCGGGCTCTCGTCGATGGAGATACTCAGGGCACTGACCGTGGCTCCGGCCCGGCGATTCCGCGTGGACAACGAAAAAGGGACCGTGGAAGCCGGCAAATTGGCGGACCTGACGATTCTGGACTCCGATCCTGCTCTGGACGCAAACGCTTTCGCCCGAGTCCTAACAACGATTCGTGCAGGTCGCGTGATCTTCACCAAGGCCAGCAACTAGCCGATCGCCTTCCGACTACCTGCGCCACACCACCGCCGACGCATATGGGGTAACCTTGACCGGTCCAACCAGTCCGTAAGGTTGCACCAAACCCCTGTTGGCCACCTCTTCATCGATCTTGGCCAGCCGATTGTTGATCGTGGTTGCAACCCGGACCACAATCGTATTCTTCCCCGCCTTCAACGCATTCCCGAGATCGCCTTCGGCGCTGAGCTGGTCGATTGCCACGGTGTGCCCATTCACCGTCACCGTAAAAGTATCGAAGACATCGCCCAAACTCAGAGTCGCACCGCTCGTCGGCTTCCAATCGACTGGCAGGTCGAAGGTAGTCGTGTAGGTCCCGATTCCCGCAGTGTTCTTCAGTGCCGGAATCTCCGGCCATGCCTTCAACGCCGCCAACTCCAACTCCACCTTGTCTTTGCGGGTTTGCGCAGCCGCCGGACCGAAAGTCGTCGCGTACGGGTTCACCGGCTGCCAGTCCTCCACTTCCAGATGCCACTTGGCGGCGGTGAGGTCCATGGCTGCTGGAACGGCGTCAACGCTGCTCTTCACGGTGCGCCCGTTGCTCAAAGTAGATTCATAGGTCCCGGCAGCTACCGGCCGGACCACCAGGCCACCCTGATCTATTCCCGTGTCGGGTGCGGAGGTCCTGGTCACATGCACCGAAGGTGCCGGTGTCCCGAACCGGTTCACCTGCCCACTGAGCGCGATGAGCATTCCGTTGTCTCTAGACAGCCGGACGCGCACATTCACCCGACCGGCAGCGGTAGTGTAGTTCAAGATCGGCGTGATCTTGCCCGACCACGCATCCATCACGTACGGCTGCCCGGTCCCTTCCAAGCTGAATTCGCGGTTCACGGGTTCCCCGGTTGCGGGCTCGAACAGCGTCCGGGGTTGGTCCGGCGGACTCACGATTCCCTGGTTGTAGAAAAAGTAGTAGTCGGTCTTGGTTGCCGCGTCGTGGCGGCGGATGTTCAGAATCGAGGACGGTGTAGCCGGTTCCGCGGCAGGGCGGATCCCCAGTGCGCGCAGTTTCGCCGGAACATCCGCCTCATGCGCCACCTGGGACACGGTGCGCTCCCGCAGCAGGTCCGCAATCACAGCGCGTAGGGCGGCGTCGGCGTCCGGCGTGTTTCCCGGAGTGCGGTCGGGCGGGGTTCCCACCACGAGCACCGGCAATCCGGCACGCGCATAGACCAGAATCTTCGTCGCCACCTCGACCGGCATCGACGTCTTCACCGGATCGGTCGGCGGGCCCTGCTCCGCGTCAATGATCAGTGCCTTGTAGGCCGGTCCATTCGCAGCGAGCCGCTTGCCGGTCACGACCGCGTTCGGCAGGTTGAGCATCGCCGGATTCAGGTAATCCCGAGTGTAGCCCGCTTCCGGCAGCTTCAGATCCCCCCACGCCCGGTACTTGTATCCCTGGGA
>CAITMP010000610.1 GCA_903893525.1 uncultured Acidobacteriia bacterium
CCTTCCGGGTGGTAGCGCTGGATGGAAACGCTGTGGCCTCGCCCCGATCAGTGCCAACAGTGCGGTTGAGCCCCGGCGAAAGGATCGACGCCGTGGTGGAGATGAAGGCCCCGGGCGTGTGGATCTTTGGCGAGGTGGATGCTGCGCAGCGGAATGCGGGTGCCGGGATTGTCGTCGAGTATTCGGGGTCGGTGGGCAAGCCGCAGTGGACGGCTCCGCCTGCTTTCCGCTGGAACTACGGCCTGTTTGGCACCGATGCGGCGGCATCGAAGCCGGATGTGAGGATCCCGCTGGTGATCGAGCCCGGAAGGAACGGCAATCTTTGGGCGATCAATGGGAAATCGTGGCCGAATACGGACGAGATTGTGCTGCGCCCGGGTCGCAGGAACCGGTTGGTCTTTGAGAACCGAGCCGAGATGGACCACCCGGTTCACCTGCACCGCCACTCCTTCGAAGTTGTAGTTTTGGCCGGGAAACCGATGTCGGGTGTATTCAAGGACGTGGTGTTGGTCCCGGCAAAACAGACAGTGGAGGTGGAGGTGGCTCAGGTTGCCCCGGGCCCTTCCCTGTTCCATTGCCACCAGCAATTTCACATGGATTTTGGGTTTATGGCTCTGATGCGATCCGAGTGATCCCTGACTAGGAAGCCAGATACATTCGCCACCGCAAAGCTGATACCCTGCAAGTTTCGCTCCACCGGAATGCCCGGTACGGGCCGTGGGTACCCGGATGCCGCGAATCCGTTGGCAACGCGCCGGTATTCGTTGCGGGGACATGTCAAGTCCAGCACCACCCCCGCGACCCCGGGCATGCAACCTGGAAACTGGGGGATTCCGTCCGATTCAAGCGCCGCCACCAGCTGGACTCCGGCTTCGGCAGCGCGGGCGACCAGAGGGGCAAAATGTCCGGCGTGGCCCGCATTGGCCGTGCCCAGGCTCAGATTGACGATGTCCATGTGCTCGTCGATGGCCCATTCGAGCGCCCTCAACAGGCATCTGGCATTGGTGCGCAGCGATTCGTGGAAGACTTTCACGGCGAAGTAGTCGGCATCGACACCGACGGCCTTCTCCTGGATTGCCGCCATTACGGCTGTTCCGTGGCCGAGGTGGTCCAGATATTCGCCCTCGGTGACAATCCCGGCTCCAGTGATCGAGACGCCTCCTGCCACGCGTCCGATGTGGGGGTGGGCGGGGTTGACGCCGCTGTCGATCACCGCGACGCGCATATCTCCCGCATTTGGGCGCGTCCGCCCTGGAGTGTTATCAGGTAGTCCGCGCAATCGGCCAGAGCCGGGCGATGGGTGATCACAATGAGGGTCGCGTCTGGCAAGGTTTGGCGGAGGTTGACCGTAACCAGTTTTTCCATCTCCGTATCGAGGGCCGAGGTGGGCTCGTCCAGAATCAGTACGGCCGGCTTGCGGATCAAGGCGCGTGCCAACGCGACCCTTTGGCGCTCGCCCACGGAAAGCGCCATGCCGCGCTCCCCGGTCGGGGTATCGTAACCTTGGGGCAAGCGGGCGATCAATTCGTCGAGGCCCGCCAAGCGGCCCGCTGCCGCAATCTGCTCGGGCTGGGCCGAGGGGTCTCCCCACGCGATGTTCTCCGCGATGGTCGCGTTGAAGAGATACGGCGACTGGTCCACCAGCACGACATGGCGGCGCAAGTCGGCGAGCCGGAGGTCGCGCAGGTCGAGGCCGTCGATCAGGATTCGGCCTTGATCGGGGTCCAGATAGCGTGTGAGCAGATCGGCCAAGGTCGATTTTCCGGTGCCGCTGGGCCCCAGAATGGCGCAGAAGCTTCCGGCGGGGATGGTGAGGGAGATGTCATTGAGTACCGCATTCCGGTCGTGCCGAAGGGAGACCGATTCAAGCCGGATCGAGTCCAGAATGCCCCCCAGGGGCAACGCACCGGGCTTTTCGACCACTTCGGCGGGTGTGTCGAACAATTCGAACAGGCGCGCGAGCGAGACCCGCGCCGAGGCGAGGCTTGCGGTCAGGCTCATTAGGTTTTGGACCGGCGACAGCAATCGCGTGTGGTATGCCATGAATGCCACAAGCGTACCGATCGTCATTTCACCCTGGATGATCATCCAGCCGCCGTAGAGGAATACCGTCGAGGTGGCCACCGCCAGAATTGTGCCGGGAATCGCCCCGGTGAGGAAGGAGGTCATTTGGACCTCCAGCATTGTGTCGATAAACGCGTCGTTGCGCCTTCTGAACCGCTCGGCCTCGTGCGCCCCGGCGTGCAGCGACACCACGACCCGCATGCCAAGGATCGATTCCACGAAGAAGCTCCCCAAATCCGCACTGCGCTCCCGTAGGGTTTTGGTGAGGGCGGTCAGCTTCCGCTGGTACTTGAGAAACGCCAGCACACAGGCCGGGATCAGGATGACCCCTGCGAAGAAGAGTTTCCAGCTGAGCCAGAGCATCATCACGATGGCGCCGACCAGGAACGCGATGTTGCTGAGCACGGACAGCACCGCGTCGGCCGAGACTCGCTGGACCTCGCCCGCGTCGTTGTTTAGGCGCGACATGAGGTCCCCGAGGCGGTTTCCGGCGTAGAAGCGGGGCGAAAGGGTTTGCAGATGGCGGAACAAGGCCAGTCGCAGGTCGAAAAGCATCGCTGCGGAGATACGGACGTACCGGTAGCTGGAGAGGATATTCAGGACGAAATTCAGGACTGTGGCCCCGAAGAGCAATGCCGTAATCCATGCCAGTGCCCGCATGTCCCTGGGCATCAGGGCGCGGTCGATCAAAAGCCTCGAAACGTAAGGCTGGAACAAGCCCAGTGCCGTGGCACCGAGGCTGATGGTCAACACCAACAGCAATTGCCGGGTGTACGGACGAAGATAGACCGCCAACCGCCTATAAGTGCTCCAGGATGCAGTCGTGGAAGTGTCCGTCTTCTATGTGTAGCAAACTTGGGGTCTGGACTCCAAGCGCAAAGTTTTGATCCTCGCTATCAGCGGAGAGCACTTACCCGACAGGTTCAAGGTCGAAGCCGTTGAGCCGGAAGGCATTCTCCGGCGGGGGCTGGCGGTTGCACCAGGCGATTCCGTCGAGCACGGCCCGGACTTGTTGCTTCCACCAGGGGCTGTCGCCGCCGGACTCGTAGAATGCGCGGCACATTTCCAGGTGTTTTCGGAAGCCAGCCAGCAGGCGGCCCTGGTAGTGCCGGAGTAACGCCGCTTGGTCACCACCATTGGCGCTCGCACGGATGACGGCGCTTGCCAGAATTGCCTCACGGACAGCATGCGCGGTTCCATCGCCGCAAATCGGATCAAATGCCATCGCGGCCGATCCGCAAGCCAGCCAGCCGGGTCCGCAAACCGGCGACAGCATGCGTGGCGAGCACGGAAAGCAACCACCGGGTGCCCCGATTCGGTCGATCTGAGCTGCCACCAAGCGGCTTTTCCCAAGCATTTCGACCGGATCGCCACCAACGGCGATCAGCCATGCGGAACCCGGCGCGATTGTGATGACGAAGAGCCATCCATTCTCCATGGATTCGATCCAACAGGCGTTGGGGTCGGCGGAGTCCCTCAGCTGGACGGAAACTGCGGAAGCCATGCGGATGCCGAAGCTCTGTTTGATTGCCCCTGGGGGGGGTGAAGCCGAGTGGATGGTCCAGTCCGGGGCCAAGTCCGAGGGATCGGAATTGCCGAGTCCGGCCAGCAGGCGCTCCTCCGACACCACCACGGCCGAATGTTCCAGTGTAACAGGGCCGGCATCTGCACCCCACTGGACAATCCGCTTGCTAATTCGTGGCAGTCCGCGAAGCAGGTTGGGATTGTCAAAAGCATCCCGTATCAGATTGGCAGCCCCATCGGCGATCATGATCACCGGTACGGGTGGTCGAGGGGTACGCTCGACGGAAACTCGACAGTTGCCAACGCGCAGCAGATGCGCGCAGCAGCGTGAGGCGACTCCTTCCCCGTGAATCCTGACTCGCGGCCCCTCGGGCATCAAACCCAAGAATACCGCAGGGTGGTTTTGTTACGGCGACCCGTCCCGACACCCTTTCTGTAGATACTACACCTTGCCGAAAATAGATCCGCTGAGCGTTCCGGTGCTGTCGGAGAACGATTCCTTCTCAATGCCCATGGACCGCAGGATGCTCAGGTACACGTTGGACATCTGGGTCTCGACGCCGGCCGGACTCTTCCAATACTGTCCATGCTTGAGGCCCATGTTGGCTCCGCCTGCGATCAGTGTGGGCAGGTTGTGGGAGTTATGCGTGGTGCTGGCACCGCTGCCGAACATCACAATGCTGTTGTCCAGGACACTGCCTGAGCGGTCCTTGTATCCATCCATCCGCTGCAGGAAATGCGCGATCTGGTTGCTCAGGAACAAGTCGTACTTGGCGAAGTTCAGCTGGCCTTCCTTGTCCGTGGCGTGCGACAGGTTGTGGTGGGTCTTGGCCAAGCCGAGTTTGATCGGGAACGTGTCGCTGATACCCATGCCATCCTCGCGGTTCAGCATGAAGGTCACGGTGCGGGTGATATCGGCGTCGAACGCCAGTGCGATCAGGTCGAACATGTTGCGATAGAATTCCGCCGGCTCGCCCTCGTTCGTCACATCCAAGTTCAGGTGGGAGTAGTCCTGCTTCTTCAGCGGGATGTCGATCCACTTTTCGGATGCCACGAGTTGTGATTCCACCTCGTTGAGCGAGGTCAGGTATTGGTCCATGCGCTCACGGTCGCTCTTGCCCAATTGCTTGTCGAGCGCTTTGGCGCTTTCGGCGACGGCGTCTACCAGCTTGATCCGGCGCACCAGAACGTCATGCTCGGACTTGAGTGAGGTATGGTCGCCCCGGAAGAGACGGTCGAACACCCGGCGTGGGTTGTTCTCGGCCGGAATCGGGCGTCCGTCAAACCCATAGGAAATGGTGCCGGTACGCGAGAGGTAGCCGGAGCCCGCGTCAATGGACAGCACCAGGGACGGACGGCGGCAGAACTGCTTGGTGTTGGCGGCAACCACCTGATCCAATCCGACCGTATTGTATGTGCCGGGTTTCGGATTGTAGAGAGGCGCGCCGGTCAGCCACATGTCGGAGCAGGTGTGGGGATCGGACTTCGGGCCGCTCGGGTGGTACAGCCCGCCCATGAAGCTCAGCTTCTTCCGGAACGGCTCCAGTGGTTGCGTCGAGGCACCGAAGACGAACTCCCCGTCCTTTTCCTTGGTCGGGAACCAGCTCCATTCGGGCAGCTCATGCTCGGTCTTTGGCAACGACATGCCGTTGGCTGTGTAGATGGCGCAGAAACGGCGTGGCGACTGGTCTGTGACCTCGGCACCCATGGCGTCCAGCACGGGCAAAGCCATGGCGACACCTCCCAAGCCTTGGAGGAATGCGCGGCGGTCGAGTCGAAGGGAGCTTTTCATGGTACCGTCCTAATTCTAGATTCTACTATCCGGGAGACTATTTTTCGAGGAACATTTTGCTGCTGACCACGTAGTGGACCATGTCCTTCATACGGTAGCCGTCGGCCTTGAGTTTTAGCTGGTCGCGCTTGAGGAAGTCGAGTTCGCTGTAGCTAAGGGTCCTGCCGCATGCGTAGGTTGCCAGATGCTTCAGGAAGCTGAATGCCACCTGGTCGATCCGGTCCTCCGCCAAGTATCGCTTGAGGTCGTTGGCACCGGAAACCTCGGTTTTGTCGGGCAGGGTGGAGCGGGAATCCACCGATTGCTGCTTCAGGCGGCCACCGGCGTCGAACTCTTCGAAAGCCACACCCCACGGGTCGATTTTCGCGTGGCATTGCTGGCAACCGGGCTGGTTGCGGTGCTGCTCTATCCGCTGCCGCAGCGTGAGATTCGGATTTTCCTTCAGCGTGGGCACGTTTGGCGGGGGATCGGCTGGCGGTTCGGAGATGATCTTCCTGGCCAACCATGCCCCACGCTTGACCGGGTTGGACTCCCGCCCGTCGGAAAGGCCGGCCATGATGGCGGCTTCCGTCAGCACGCCGCCAAGTTCCGGGCGGCCATGCTCGATGGCCACGAATTGGAATCCGCTGTCGGTCTTCTCAGGCATGCCGTAGTAGCCCGCCACACTTTCGTTGGCCACGATGAAATCCGACTGGATCAGATTTTTCACCGGCAGGTTGTTGCGCAGCAAGTAGTCGACGAACTGGATCGGCTCCTGTTTGAGTTGGGTGCGGGTGTGGGCAGTGAGGGTCGGGTAGCGCTTCTTGTCCGGCTCCAGCACGGCAAACTTTTCCAAGTTCAGCCACTGGGACGCGAATTCCTTGGTGAACTGGGAGAACTTGGCGTCCCTGGCCATGCGCTCCACCTCGGAATCCAAGTGGCTGCGGAGTGTTCCTGCGGCCGCCAAGCCCAGCGTTGTCCGGTCCGGCGGTGCGTTCCACAGGAAGTAGGAGAGCTTGGAGGCCAATTCGTATGCTTCCAGAGGCTCGGGTTCCGGGGTGTTGCTCTTTTCCACGAGGAACAGGAACTGGGGCGAAGTCAGCAGAACTTGCAGCGTATCCTTGATGCTGTCCTGGAAGTTGCGCCCCGACGCGGAGGACTTCGTGTAGATCTCGACCAACGAGGCAACTTCCGCGGCGCTCGCGGGACGCCGATAGGCTCGCGTGGCAAACGACCGGAGGATTTCCTGCGCGTAGGCCTTTTCGTCGGACTTGCGTGCGGAATCGATGAAGATGTTCTTGTGCGAGACCGGGGGCCACTGGTCATAGAACGGGCCTTCGAATTCCACGGAGCGCACAAGCATGCGGGGCATATCGCGGCCATCGGTGTACTCACTGCGGATGGCGATTTCGCGCACACCGGCTAGGTAGTTCACGTTGTCATGTTCAACCTCGGTGGCCGGGTAGTTGCGGATTGCACCCTCAAAGACGTACTTGGCCAAGTTGGTGCCCGCGACCACCTGGGGAGCGCCCACAGGGGCGAACGTGCTCCCGCAATCGCGGCGGAATCCCAAATGTACTCCTAGTTTCGGTGTCCGCTTTTCGAAGGTCAGAAACTTTTTGGCGAGGTCGCTTTCGACGGCCAAGGGAGTGAAAACGATCTTGTCGACTTCCGACATTCCGGCGTATTTGGCGCTGATCGCCAGCGGACCGGCCGGTAGCCGGACTGCGAGGAATGCAGGCTGCTGCAAGGTGCCAATGAACTCCCGGTCACCTAGATTGAGTGTCAGCTCCATGGGACGTTCCGCATCCGGGGCTTTCACAAACTGCTTGCCTGGCTGCACCAGCGCTTGCAGCTCGCCCTCGCCCAGCGCACGGCGGTACACGCGGACCTGGTCGATATCGCCCCGGTAGTGCTGGCCCTCGGCCAAGCGGCCGATCTGGAGGTCCAGCTTGGCGTTGTCGAGGTTGGCGGTGGCGATCTCGCCCTTGCCGACCGGGTAGCCGTTTACATAAAGCTTGGAAACTTGCTTGCCGCGACGAACGATAACGGCCACGTGCTGCCATTCACCGGCTTTGATCGCACCGCGCTGCGATGAGATCGTGCCTGCGGATTTCCCGTCGGCTCCGATCGTGTCGAGCCTGAGGATGCCCCGGTTGTCCGGCATTTCAAGCGCCCAACCCTGTTTCCCGGCCTTTTCCTCGGTTGAGCCGCCACGTGCCACGATGCCTGCGCGGCGCTGTCCCTGGGGCTTGATCCATGCCGCGACGGTGAAATCGCCCTCGCCCAGATTCACGGCGTCGGTTCGCGGTACGGTCACGAAATCGGAGTCTGCCTTGATCGAGACGGCTTTGCCAAACGGGGAATCCGTCAACTGCGACTTGCCCTCAAGCTTGCCGGCGGGCCAACCAACGGCCAAGCCTTCGGTCAGTTTGGACGCGTCCGGTGCGGGCGGGTTCAAGTTGGCTGCGATGATGTGGGCATCCACTTGGTAGACACCCGGCTTGGCGATGACCGCTGTTTGCGATTTGGCGGGTTGAACGGTAATTGCGCCCGGAGTGGGTTTGGCTTGGAGGTCTTCCTTCTTGTCCTTTTCAATCTTGTCGATCAGAAGTCCATCGTTGTACCTGGCCGCCAGAATGGTGATCCGAAAGCGCCCGTCATCGGGGAGTTCGCGGGTCGAGATCTTGAAGTTTGCCTTGGGGCCGTACGTGCCGTCGGCACCGAACAGTTCATCGTTGGGGATGGCCGGACGCAGCAGGAGGCCTTGGGGCACGGTTGAGTAGGCTTGTCCCTTGGGATAGCCGCCGCTTCCGCGCATGTCAGCATAAACCACGTGGTAGATGCTGTGGTACTCGCGCCAGCCGCGCACGGTATCGTTGCCTTGGTAACCTTCGATGAACCTGTAGTCGGTCTTCATCGGGTGGGGGTCGAAGGCAAATGGTTTGGATGGCACCGGTTGGGTGATGAGCACATCCTCGTTCTTCAGCAGTGCGCTGCCAGCACCGAGGATCAGCTCCTCGGGGAACGGCTTGGGGTTGACCTTGGCACCAAGCTCCACCTTGAAATCCTGAACCGATGGCTTCTTCGCCGGATCGACAATGGCCCGCTTGAGCGCCTCCTCGGCGATTTCGAAGTAGGATTCCAGGAGAAGCGGGGATAGGTGGAGTGTCTCCTGGTTATTAACGAAACCATCCTTGGAGACGGCGTCCGGCGGCAGGCCGGTCGTCAGGTCGTCTTCGAGGTGCAGGAGCTCCCGCAGCGTGTTGCGGTATTGCGCGACGGTGAGGCGTCGGACCAAGCCGTTTTTCGGTGACGGGCGCAGCCGTGCGATCTCAATATTCTGCTTGATCCACTCGACGACCTGCTTCCGTTCCTCCGGCGTGGGCTGGTGCTGGTCTTTGGGCGGCATGCTGCCACCCGCGACGCGGGCCCGGATGCCTTCCCAGACCTTCACTTGGCGGTCGTCGAAGGTGGTGTCGAGTTGGTCGACGCGGACACCCGCCATGGCGTTGTCCGTGTCATGGCACTGCATGCAGTTCTGTTTGAAGAACGGTTTGACCGTCTGTTCAAACGCGAGTTGGTTGGCTGTAGGCGGCGGGGGCGCTGCGGTGGCGACGGAGGTGCGGGTCGCCCATGCGCCGATTGCGATGGCGGCGAAGGCCAAAATCCACGCCGTGCGCGGGTTGAGATAACGATTACTGGTGGAGATGCGGGCGCGTGATTTTGGCTTCATGCGAAACCGATATGGTATCACCGGCGCGATGGCGCTATAGGCAGGTAGCCGCCATCTACTTCAGGATACTGAACATGTTCGAGAAGTCATCGGTCCACATGCGGAAGCCGGGGCGGGGTTTGAGCAGCCTTCCGCTCTTCAAGGATTCCGGCAGCTCCATCGACGGGTCCACCAGCAGCGCCCAGCCTGACGCATTGCAGAGTTCGTCATTCTCGTCCGGGTCCAGGTCGAATACCAGCGGCTTCTTGTGGAAGTAGTTGGCTGCGCGCTCCATCACCGGCTCCAAGTCCAGATATCGGTTCGAGATGTTCACGGCCAGGATCCCGCCCGGCTTGATGTGTTGGAAGTAGCTTGCGAAGGCCTCCTGGGTGATCAAGTGTACCGGGACCGAGTCGCCTGAAAACGCATCCATCACTAGCAGATCGAACTTGTCAGCCGGATTCGTTGTCGGCTCCCGTTCCAACACCAGTCGGCCGTCACCGATTGCCACTTCCGTTTTGGCGGGGGTATCACCCAGGTAAGTGAAGTAGGTCTTAGCGAAATCCAGCACCAGGGGATTGATTTCGTAGATCTTGAATGTGTCGCCCGCCTGCCCGTAAGGTGCCAGGGCGCCCGCTCCGAGTCCCAGAATGGCCACGTGCCAGGGAACTCCGACTGGACGGGACCGCATGGCGTGCCCGATGCCGCTGGCCTCGCAGAAATACGCCACGGGCGTGCGCCGGAGTTTTGGCGCCAGCATTTGGATGCCGTGGTTGATGCGGCCGTGGAGCAGTTTGCGGTCGGCGACGGAATCCGTCTTGGGATCGCCTTCGTCCTCGATCCGCAGTTCGCCGTAGAAATTGCGGGCGATGGCGCGGTAGCCTGTGACTGTATTCTTGGTCAGGACGGAAAGCGTTAGCACGTAGCCCAGGAGTCCGGCCAGCAGAAGGCCCTTGTAGACGGGTTGTGGATTTTCCCGGAAAAGCAGCATGACTGCAAGCGCCGCCAGTGCCGCCAGTCCGATGGGGAATTCGTAGTACGCGTTGAAAATGTGCGGGGCGGCCAGGCCCACGAACAGTCCACCAACAGCTCCACCGACGGAAACCATCACGTAGAAGCCAGTCAGACGGCTGGGGTGGGGTTTGAGGCGGACGAGTTCCCCATGGCAGACCATGCAGCAGACGAAGAGCGAGGCCGAGATCAGTGCGATGGTGGGTCCCATGTGGACTTTC
>CAITMP010000611.1 GCA_903893525.1 uncultured Acidobacteriia bacterium
ATTAGAACTCCAATCCCGCTTCCCTCGCCGCATCGGCGAGCGCCTTCACGCGGCCATGGTACAGATACCCCCCACGGTCGAACACAACCTTGTCAATGCCCTGTTCCTTAGCGCGTTCAGCAATTCGCTTGCCGATTGCCGTCGCAGCACTAATATTGCCGCCGGTGGGACCGGAATCCTTCTCCGTCGTGCTGGCCGACGCCAAGGTAATACCCTTGGAGTCATCAATCACTTGGGCGTAGATGTGAGCCACACTGCGGAACACAGCCAATCGCGGCCTCTCGGTTGTCCCGGCAAGCTTCTTGCGAATACGCGTGTGGATGCGTTCGCGGATCTCGCTTCTGGAAATTTGGCGAATCATGCCTACCTCTTATCTCCTATTACAGTGGGCATTACTTCTTACCCGTAGCGCCGGACTTGCCGACCTTCTTTTTCAGGACTTCACCGGTATACCGGACACCCTTGTTCTTGTACGGGTCGGGCTTCCGGAGGGAGCGAATATTCGCAGCCACCTGACCCAGCATTTGACGATCATGGCCCGTGAGGACCAAGTGCGTCTGCTTATCGATCCTCAGATCGACGCCATCCGGAAGCAGCAATTCGATCGGGTGGGAATATCCCAGCACGAACGTCGCCAGCCTACCCTTCACGTCTGCGCGGTAACCGATGCCGACGATATCGAGCTCGCGGGTGAAGCCCGTCGAAACGCCGACTACGGCGTTCGAGGCCAGCGCGCGCGTCAACCCGTGCAACGCGGCGTATTCGTCGGACTCGCGCTCAATCTGAAGCGTGTCCCCGTTCCGCACAACGCGTATCCCCGCAGGCACCGGAACTTCCAATGCGCCCTTGGGGCCTTGCACTTTCAGCGTTTCACCGATTTCAACCTTCACGGTGGAAGGTACGAGTATCGGCTTTCTTCCCACTCTGGACATGACTTGCTCTTATTTCCCTTCGGACGTCTACCAAACCTTGCAGAGAACTTCGCCGCCAACGCCTTCCTTGCGCGCCACACGTCCAGTCATCACGCCCCGAGGCGTGGTCAGAATTGTGATGCCAAGTCCGCCTTGAACACGCGGAATATCGTTCTTGCCGGTGTAATTCCGGCATCCGGGCCGCGAGACCCTTTGGATCGCCGTGATCACCGGCGAGTTATCGGTCGCGTACTTCAGGTAGATCTTGATGACCTTTTTCACGCCCTCTTCGGCGACCTTGTAGTTGGCGATATACCCTTCCTCTTTGAGGATACGGGCGATCTCGGTCTTTAGCTTTGAGGCGGGAACGTCCACCTTTGGATGGCGCGCCTGAATGGCGTTGCGCACCCGTGTCAACATATCCGCTATTGGATCACTAGTCACTCGAGTCTTGCCTCCTTTCTACAGGTTCTCTACCAGCTAGCCTTGACAACACCGGGAATCTCGCCATTCAGCGCCAACTGCCGGAAACACAGGCGGCAAATGCCGAACTTGCTCAGAAATCCGCGGGGCCGACCACACCGCCAGCATCGATTGCGGTGCCGGCATTGCAGTTTGGGCGTTTTCGCCTTCTGCGCTTTGGCCAACTTTATGTCTTTTGCGATTTTCGCAGTTGTTGCCATCGAATCTTCTCCGCTCCTACAGTCCGGTCCGACTCCCGCCCCTACGGACGGAAAGGCATGCCCATCAACTTGAGCAACACCAGTCCCTCGGCGTCGGTCCGCGCCGTGGTCGTAATGCAAATATTCATACCCTTGGTTTTTTCAACCTTCGAGTAGTCGATCTCCGGGAAAATCAACTGGTCCCGGACACCCAAAGTGTAGTTGCCACGACCGTCGAATGCCTTCGGCGACACACCACGGAAATCGCGCACACGAGGCAAGGAGACATTCACCAACCGGTCCAGAAATTCGTACATTCTGTCACCCCGCAGGGTCACCATTGTCCCAATCGCCATGCCTTCGCGGAGTTTGAAAGCCGCTATGGACTTCTTCGCCTTAGTGATCACCGGTTTTTGGCCCGTAATTGCACCTAGCTCGGTGACGGCACCATCCATCAGTTTCGCATTGCCGGTCGCCTCGCCCAAGCCGATGTTCACCGAAATCTTATTGATCCGCGGAACCGCCATCGGATTGGCGTAACCGAACTCCTTGGTGAGGGCCTCGGTAACGGTCGTATTGTAAAGTTCCTTCAGTCTTGCTGCCATTTGCTTAACTCCGCCGCTCGCCTAACAACTCTACTTTCGGTCCAGCGGACCGCTGCATTTGTGGCAGACGCGCTGGTGCTTTGTCTTGCCGGATTCGGCGGTCACCGCAACGTGTTTCACGCGGACCGCGCCACATTTCGGGCACAATATCATGACATTTGACACTGCGATGGATGCCTCGCGCTCCGCGATGCCACCCGCAATCTGCTTAGCCGGGTTCTTCTTCGTGTGCCGCTTCATAATGGCCACGTTTTCGACTGTGACGCGACCCTTTGCCCGATCAACCTCGAGAACCCTACCGGACTTGCCTTTGTCGCTACCCGTGATGACCTTTACTTGGTCGTTCTTGCGGAGCTCAATCTTTACCGGCTCCCTCTTGTCGGAGATTTTAGGCTGCCCCATGTTAGATCACCTCCGGAGCCAACGACACAATTTTCATGTACTTTTTGTCGCGCAACTCACGCGCCACCGGTCCGAACACACGAGTACCCATCGGTTCACCAATCTCATTGATCAGAACAGCCGCGTTCGTGTCAAAGCGGATGTAGCTGCCATCTTTGCGACGCGTTTCCTTGCGCATGCGCACGATGACGCAACGAACGACTTTGCCCTTCTTGATGTTCGAGTCAGGCGCGGCTTCCTTTACAGCAGCCGTCACCACGTCGCCGAGGCCGGCCCGCAACCCGAGGCCACCGCCACGCGGCAAGATGCACGAAAGTCTCCGTGCGCCGCTGTTGTCGGCTACCTCGAGGATAGTCCTCATTCCAATCATGGCGAGTTCTCCTATTCCCTCTTAACCTTACTTCTTGGCGTCAGCAGCGGCAGCGGCCAAAGCCGAGCGCCGGACGACGTCCTGTAGATTCCACCGCTTTAGCTTGCTGAGCGGCCGACACTCGACGATACGGACAATATCACCCACGCGGGCGGTGCCCTCCTCGTCGTGCGCATAGAACTTCTTGTGCTTGGTCACGATACGTTTGTACAGCGGGTGCGGCACACGCCGACTCACTTGCACAACAATCGTTTTCTGCATTTTGGTCGAAACCACCGGCCCAACCTTTTCCGCCTTGCGACCGATGGGGGCGCGCTCGCCCTCCCCAACCACGACCGCAGCCACCTGAACCTTTTGCTCCGCCATTTACTACTTAGCCTCCCGCAGTTCCCGCTCGCGCAGATAGGTCAACAACCGCGCCCGGTCCTTGCGCATCGTGCGCAACTTTGCCAAGCCTTCGGTTTGACCCATGGCCATCTGGAAACGGATGCGGAACGATTGTTCCGCATACTCGGCAAGTTTTTGTTGCATCTCCGCAGGATCCAGCCCGCGCAAGTTGTCCTTTTTCATTCCCAAAACCTCTTCTATGCCGAAGGCCTACTCGGTCTCTTCGCGCTGGATGAACTTGGTAGTCAACGAGATCTTATGCGCTGCAAGCCTCATCGCCTCACGGGCAATATCGGGTGCCACACCTTCCATCTCGAACAAAATCTTGCCCGGGCGGATGACTGCCACCCATTCCTCCGGAGCACCTTTACCCTTACCCATACGGGTTTCAGCAGGCTTCTTCGTGATAGGCTTGTCCGGAAACAACCGGATCCAAACCTTCCCACCGCGCTTGATGAAGCGGGTCATTGCGATACGAGCAGCTTCGATTTGCCGAGAGGTAATCCAACCGCATTCCATCGCCTTCAGCGCGTACTCGCCGAACGACAAAGTGGACCCTCTCCAAGCCTTGCCCCGCATCCGACCGCGTTGTACTTTGCGGTATTTGACCTTCTTGGGCATCAACATAATGTCTGTTCTCCCTGTTGCCTAACCGGACCGATTCCGAACTACTGCTTATCGGATTCGGGCCGTGGCTGCTCCTTCCAGGCGGGTGCCGCAGGTGACGCCACAGGCGGCATCATTGGCGGAACCACCGGACTGCCACCGCGACGAGCATCGGTGGGAATAGATTGAATTGGAGCTACCGGCTCGCCAACTGGGGCGGCAGAGGCTGCGCGTTCCGCAAAACTCCGTTCACCCTGCGGACGGTCCCCGTATCCACCACCACCGGCTGGACGAGGTCCACGGCGTTCGTTGCCGCGATCACCACCACGATCCGGACGGTCGCCGCGGGGCCTTTCGTTCCTGCGTGGCTCACCATCGGCAGGAACCGTACGCTTGCCATTTTGGAGGATTTCCCCCTTGTACAACCAAGCCTTGACACCAATCACACCGTAGGTTGTATTGGCCTCGCAAAAGCCGTAATCGATGTCCGCTCGCAACGTGTGGAGCGGGAGCTGGCCCTGCAAATACCACTCGGAGCGGGCGATTTCAGCGCCGTTGAGACGTCCGGACACGCGCACCTTAATACCCTTGCAGCCAAACCGCAAAGCCGAATCCACTGACTTCCGCATGGCACGCCGGAAAGCGACCCGCTTTTCAAGCTGCAGCGCGATTGATTCCGCCACCAGCTGGGCATCTAGCTCGGGCTTGTGCACTTCCTGAATGTCGATGAAAACCTCGCGCTGCGTCTTCTTGGCAAGCGCAAGCTTCAGTTTTTCGATTTCCGCGCCCTTGCGTCCAATGATAATGCCAGGCCGCGAGGTGCGGATCGTGACCCGCAGCTTATTACCCGGGCGATCTACTTCGATCGAACTTACGCCGGCGGACTTTAACTGCTTGCGGAGACCTTCCTTCAACTCGAGGTCTTCCTGAAGCAACTGGGGATAGTCGCCCTTGGAGAACCAACGCGAGCGCCACGGCTTGTTGAAACCCAGCCGGAAGCCGTATGGATGTACCTTCTGACCCATTCTGTTATGCCTTTGCTTCTCTGCCCAGCTCTTGCGCCCGGCTCTACGCCTTTTCGGCTACTTTGACGACAATGTGCGAGGTGCGGCGTTGGTAGCGGTAAGCCCGGCCCATAGGGGCGGGACGAATCCGCTTTTGACGCGGACCCTCGTTTACGTACGCCGACGACACATACAGCTTGTCCACATCCACGTCCTCGTTGATCACGACGGCGTTGGCGATGGCGGACTTGAGAACTTTTTCCACTGCAGGCGCAATCCGCTTGTTGACGGTGCGCAGAGTGATCACAGCGTCCGCAGCCTTGCGGCCCCGAATCATATCCACCACGAGGCGGGCCTTTTGGGGCGACACGCGGACGTGACGGGCTTCCGCCTTGATCTCCGATGTAATTTCCTTGGTGCTTGCCATTGTTTGCGATCCTTCCGGCTACGGCGTCCGCTTAGGACTTGGACGATTTCTCGTTCGTCTTGGCCACGTGACCCTTGAAGGTCCGGGTCGGGGAGAACTCGCCCAGCTTGTGGCCGACCATGTTCTCAGTGACGTAGACCGGGATAAACTTCTTGCCGTTGTGCACCGCGATGGTATGACCCACGAACTCTGGAAGAATCGTGGACCGACGCGACCAAGTACGGATCACTTTCTTTTCGCTATTTGCGTTCAGCGAGTCGATCCGCTCTTCTAGATGCGAATCAACGAACGGGCCCTTCTTTACGGAGCGTCCCATTACTTCTTGCCCCTCCGGTTCACGATAAATTTGTCGGTGCGCTTGTTGTTACGAGTCTTGTAGCCACGTGTCGGCTGACCCCACGGAGTTACAGGGTGACGTCCACCCGACGTCTTGCCCTCGCCACCGCCGTGCGGGTGGTCAACGGGATTCATTGAAACACCGCGGTTGTGCGGTGCACGACCAAGCCAACGGGAACGACCAGCTTTGCCGAGCGAGACATTTTCATGGTCGCTGTTACCAACCGAGCCGACAGTCGCCATGCAATCGGTCGCCACACGCCGAACTTCCCCGGAAGGCAGCTTGAGCAGGGCAACTCCACCTTCGCGCGAAACCAACTGTGCTTGGGTACCTGCGGAACGCGCCATCTGGCCGCCCTTGCCCGGCTTCAGTTCGATATTGTGGACGATGGTACCGGCCGGAATGTTTGCCAGCGGCAGCGCGTTACCAGGTAGGATATCGGCTTGTGGGCCCGCTGAAATCATCACGCCCACCTTCAGTCCATCGGGTGCCAGAATGTACCGCTTTTCGCCATCAACGTAATTCAGCAGAGCGATTCTAGCAGAGCGGTTCGGATCATATTCGATCGCAGCGACCTTGGCCGGAATTCCAGTTTTGTCACGCTTGAAATCGATGATCCGGTAGGCTTGTTTGTGGCCGCCGGAGATAAACCGGGAAGTCACCCGACCGGTGCTATTGCGACCACCCGACTTGCGGAGCGGCTCCAGGAGTGACTTCTCTGGTGTTTGTTTTGTGATGTCCTCGCGAGACACCACCGTCATGTAACGGCGGCTCGGCGTTGTCGGACTATATTTCTTGATCGCCATGGATATGAACCGGCTCCCTTACATCTCCGTGAATTCGGGAACGGCTTGTCCGTCCTGCAATTTCACGTAGGCTTTCTTCCAATCCGACTTGTATGCCGCAAAACGACCACGGCGGCGAAGCTTGCCTTCGAAATTGGCCGTCCGAACGTCTTCCACTTTGACGTTGAAGAGTTTCTCGACAGCTTGGCGGATCTGGATCTTGTTCGCACCCGCCGCAACTTGAAAACTGATAGTGCGCTCGGATTCCTTCTTGGTGATGCCTTTTTCGGTCACCAGCGGACGGACGAGAACGTCATAGTCTGATAAATGCATTATTCGCCAACCTCCTTGCGTCCAGCCGGTGCGGACTTTGCCAAGGTTTCGCTCAACTTGGTCGCGGCGGCGCGGGAAAGCAGGATTCTCTGTGCTTCCAGCAGTTGGTACGGATTCACTTCATGGCTGCGCACCAACCGCACGCCCTCGATGTTACGGGCGCTCAGATCGAGGTTGAGGTTGTCGCCCACTTCGACCAGCAGAACCTTCTTTACGTCGCCAAACTTGGCCAAGGTCTGCGCAAATGCCTTGGTCTTGTGACTCGAAAGATCGAAGCCATTTACCACGCGGATATCGCCGTCCAGCAGTTTTGCCGAGAGGGCAGACCGCAGAGCGCCAAGCTGCATCTTGCGGTTTAGCCGGTAGGAGTAATCGCGCGGAACCGGTCCGTGAACCGTGCCGCCGTGGCGCCACAATGGGCTGCGGACCGAACCCATACGGGCGCGACCGGTACCCTTTTGCTTCCACAATTTCTTACCGGAACCGGCAACCTCGTGCCGCGTCTTCACCTTGTGGGTACCAGCACGTTGGCCAGCCATGTAGTGGCGGACGGATTCGTACAGCAGAGCCTTGTTGACGTCGGCACCGAATACCGCCTCGGCCAATTCCAATTCGCCAACCTTCTGGTTGTTGAGATCTACTACGTCTACGAGCGGCATCTTAGTTCTTTGCCCTCCGCACGACTACATACGCGCCGTTGGGGCCGGGAACCGCGCCCTTCACGACAAGAACATTGTCTTCGGTATCCACGTCAATCACTTCTAGATTTCGAACAGTCACCTGTTCGTCGCCCATGTGGCCGCCCATCCGCATACCCGGGAAAACGCGGGAGGGGAAGCTGGATGAACCTATCGATCCTGGAGCCCGGTGGAACATCGAACCATGGGAGCCCTCGCCTCCGCGGAAGTTGTGGCGCTTTACCACGCCCGCAAAACCCCGCCCTTTGGAGATACCAATGACGTCCACCTTGTCCTTCGGCTTGAACTCGCCTACCAAGACTTGGTCGCCTGCTTTCAAGTCGCCCGATCCAGGAGTGTTGGTTTTGTCGAGGCGGAATTCGCGAAGGAACCGCGTGCCTTCCGCGCCAGCCTTTTGCAAGTGACCGGTTCGGGGCTTGTTGATCCGCTGGGCCTTGATGTACTCTAAAAGTCCAAGTTGGACCGCGTCGTACCCGTCGGTGGCCGGAGTTTTGCGCTGGACGACGGTGCAGGGGCCCGCCTTGAGCAGCGTCACTGGGACGACCTGCCCGTCGGGACGGAACACCTGCGTCATGCCGATTTTTTTGCCGAGAATTCCTGGGCTCATCTTCTATTCCTACGGTCTTCCAGACCGCTATCACTACCGGTCTTCCTACGTTCTTCAGGCGGTTGCCGACCGCCGCATTGACAGGCGTCGGTACCCTAAAGGCACCGCTTGAGGCTAGCCTTTTCCGAACGCCTTAATTTCCACATCCACGCCAGCGGGAAGGTCGAGCTTCATCAACGCATCCACGGTTTGCTGGGTTGGTTCGAGAATATCGAGCAAGCGCTTGTGCGTCCGAATCTCAAATTGCTCCCGTGACTTCTTATCGACGTGTGGCGAGCGCAACACGGTCGTTACCGAGCGGGACGTAGGCAACGGGATAGGTCCCGCGACCGTGGCCCCGGTCCGCTTGGCCGTGTCGACGATTTCGCCTGTCGACTGGTCGAGCACCCGGTGGTCATATGCTTTCAACCGGATGCGGATTCGATCTTTCAATGCCATGTTGGTTGTCCGTCTTTACACTACGACTACTTGATAATTTCGCTGACGGTACCGGCACCCACGGTGCGACCGCCTTCGCGGATCGCGAACCGGAGACCCTTGGTCATGGCGATCGGGGTGATCAACTCCACCACCAGCTGGACGC
>CAITMP010000612.1 GCA_903893525.1 uncultured Acidobacteriia bacterium
CCGAGCGGGCGGGAAAGGCACTGCCCAGTGCGGACGAGATCATTGAGAGGCACATTTTCGCCTCGGGCGGCGCGGCGGCCTTTGAAACGCTCAAGAGCCAGCGCATTTCCGGCAACTTGGACTACCTGGCAAGCGGTATGAGGGCCCATACGGAAACGTGGTCCACAACCGGGGGCCGCTATTACCAGTCGGTGGAGCTTCCCGGTCTTGGCAAGCAGGAGGAGGGGAGCGACGGCTCGATTGCGTGGGAGCGGTCGCCGACGCTTGGGCCCCGCGCAAAGCCGAAATCGACGCTCTCGGGCTTGGGAGTGACGATCGATGCGGCGGAGGTGGCTGCGTGGCGTCTGCTGGTGAGCGAGGTAAGGACGGAGGCGCTGGAGAAGATCGATGGCCGCGAATGCCACCGGGTCCGGATTGTGGCGAGGGACGGGAAGCAGATCTCCACGCGGTGGTACCAGAAATCGAATGGATTGCTGTACCGCACGAGCATGCCGCTGGCGACGGCAATGGGTTCCATCCCGGCAGTGTTGACCTACGAGGCATACCGCGAGGTGGCCGGAATCAAATGGCCAGTGGTGATCCGGGTGGCGGCGTCGGGGCAGGAACTGTTATTCCGTGCCGACGAAGTGGCTTTGAACGATCCCATCGACAAGACCGTCTTCGAACTTCCAGAGGAGATCCGGCGCTTGGCCGCCAATAGAACTTCTGGCGAGGAAACTTCGACCCCGTAGGCGGACCAATGCAACCGGGCGACACAATTTCGCGCTATCGGATCGAGGGTCCATTGGGCCGTGGCGGCATGGGCGTCGTCTACAAGGCGGAGGACCTGCGCCTGCACAGGCCCGTCGCGTTGAAGTTTCTACCCGAGGATTCGATCGGTGATGCCGACAAACAGCGGTTTCTGAACGAGGCACGGGCGGCGGCCGCAATCCGCCACCCCAATGTTTGCCCGATCCACGACATTGAGGACGAGGGCGGCGTTTTGTTCATCGCAATGGCGTATCTGGACGGCCAAACGCTGCAGAAGAAGCTGGCGAGCGGACCGATCAGTATCGACGAGGCCGTGTCCATCGCCATCCAGGTCGCGGCAGGGCTGCAATCGGCCCACGACTTGGGCATTGTGCACCGGGACGTCAAGAGCGCCAATATCATGGTGAACGCCGCCGGACATGTTTCGATCATGGATTTCGGGCTCGCGCTGCGGCCGGACACCACCCGGTTGACGGTTGCGGGCGGCGCGGTGGGGACGCCTTCCTATATGTCGCCGGAGCAGGTGACGGGCGGCGCTTTGGACCATCGCACGGATATTTGGTCCCTAGGCGTGCTGCTGTACGAGATGTTGACCGGGAAATTGCCGTTCCGCCGGGACAACCACGCTGCGGTAGCGCATGCAGTGCTCAATGAGGAACCGGCACAGCTGAGCCGCCTAAGGCCCAGTATTTCCAAGGAATTGGAAGCGGTGGTGGCGAAGGCTCTTGCCAAAAAGACGGGGGACCGGTGGCAGAGCTGCCGCCAGTTCGCAGCGGAACTGCGGAGGGTGGCCGGAAGCCAGGCGAACTTGGCGTTTTCGATGTCCGACGTGACGCAGACGGTGGTTCTGGAGGAGTCCGCGTCGGGGGTTGCGGCAACGCGAAGGAGCCCCGTGGTGGCGATAGTAGCCGCATTGGCGGTTTTGGCTGCGGTGGGTGCTGGACTGTGGTACTCGTCGCACCGGAACCAAGGTCCGGTGGCGGGTGGTGCGACAACCGCGCCCGAAACATTCGCCGAGGCACGGCCTGTGGCGGTGCTTCCGTTTGTTTTGGAGAGCGGAGGAGCCCCGGGTCCGGTGGATGGCGTGGTGGACGGGGTAGTGGACCTTCTGACGACGGCATTGGCGGATGCAGCCGCGCCGCAAGGCGGAAAATTCGTCGTGGTTCCAACAAGCGAGGTGATTCGCCGCAAAATCGCCACACCGGAAGACGCGCGCAAGATCTACGGCACGAAAATGGCTGTATCCGGGACCGCTACCCGGAATACCACGAGTCCGAAAAAGGTGGATTTCGTGATCCGCGCGGTGGATACCTCCAGCGGCAAGGCGACAGCCTCCGAGACGTTTGTGTTTGATTCCGCTGATCCGATCACGTCTCGGGACCGTGCCGTGGCAGCACTGATGCGCCTCCTGAAGGTGGATGTGGCGATTTCCGGCCAAGCCTCGGTGCGGGCTGGCGATTCGCAGGCACCCGCCGCCTACTCGTTCTACCTGCAGGCGCGCGGACTGCTCGCGCGTTACGACGTTTCGGGGAACCTCGACAAGGCGATGGGCTTTCTGAAGTGGGCCGTGAAGGAAGATCCCAACTACGCGCTGGCTTGGGCGGGGCTGGGCGAGGCCGCGATGCGCAAGGCGCTGGCAACGGGCGACAAGACGATGTCGGAAGAGGCGATTCGGAATGCCGAGCGCGCCGTCCAACTGGACCCGTCGCTGGCAATCGTGCATGCGGTGCTGGGCTCGGTGTACGCCAGTTTCGGACACGAGGAAGAGGCAATCCGCGAGTTCCAGAAGGCGATCGAGATCCAGCCGAGCAACGCCGAAGCTCCCAGGGAATTGGCGCGAGTCTATAGCAATCTGGGTCGGTTTGGCGAGGCGGAGGATTCCTACCGGAAAGCGATGGCTGCCCGGCCTACGGACTGGTATGGGCATGCGTCGCTCGGCATCTTCTACTACCAGCGGGAACGTTTCGCCGAGGCCGAGGCCGAGCTGAAAAAGGCCAGCGAACTGACCCCCGACAATTACCTTCCACCCCAGAATTTGGGTGGCGTCCTGACGATGCAGGGGAAGTACCGGGAAGCGGTCGTCCAATTCCAACGGGCGCTCAAGATACAGTCGAGCGCCAGAACCTACGCCGCGCTGGGTGCAGCCTACTTCTACCAGCATCTGTACGCGGACGCTGTTTCCGCAGCCGAAACGGCGATTGACCTGGATTCGAACAACTTCATCTTCTGGGGCAACGTGGGAATCTACTACCGGTGGACCAAGGGGAGCGAGCAGAAGTCCAAGATGGCCTTGGAGCGTGCGGTGGAACTGGTGGGGAAATACTTGGAGACGGCACCGACCAACTACGATGCGCGCGCCGATTTGGCGGAGTACCTGGCACGGTTGGGGAAGAAGTCCACGGCACTGGCGGAACTGAAGAAGATCCCGCTGGCCGCCTTCAAGCCGCGGGCGAGCCGGTTGGCGCTGGTTTACGAACTGGTGGGGCAGCGCAGGGATGCGCTGGACCTCATCCGGGCCAATGTGACGACGACCGCGGGGCTGAATCAGATCCGGGATGATCCGGATCTGGAGGGCCTGTGGAACTCGGCCGAGATGCGGAAGATCGCCGGGTCGGTCCGGAGCCGATAGGAGCCGTCCGCCCGGCGAATCCTACTTGGAAAAACTACCCGTTATTCTCCAAACCAATCACAGGATCCTGGCCGATCCGGGTGCGTGCAATCGTCGAAGCTGCTTCGAGATCGGCTTTGGCCGCGTCAAGGAGATCCGTGATCCGCTTCTTGTCGGCGGCGGAAGCGGTCAGGCCAGTAAGATCGTCGATGTAGTCGGCAATGAACTTGATCTCGGAGCTAACGGCTCGCAGACTGATAAGGGTTGTGGCTGATGTTGGCATGTATTTCTCCTCTTTGAGATTGTATGCTATCCGGCGGCGGATTTGGCACACTCGCGGATATCAGTATTTTCCAGTATCCGCTTTTTCCAACCCTTCTTGGCTACTTGGATCATTGCCTTGCCGATATCTTCGCTGCCAATCACCAACCGGGGTACAAGCCGGCGGAGCACGGGCAGGATGGGCTTCGAATATCGGTAGAGCAGTTCGTACGACTTGGTCTTGGATTTCTCCCCGTGCATGGGTTGGATGGCACCTGGCCGGAACATATAGGCATTCGGGAAGAGTCGGGCGATGGCGTTTTCCGTCTTCCCTTTGACGCGGGCCCACATGATGGGTCCGCGCTCGGAGCTGTCGGTGCCGGTGCCGGACACGTAGACGAAGGTCATGTTCGGGTTCATTCCGGCGAGAAGGCGGGCGACGGCCGTAGTCAGGCCGTAAGTCAGACAGACATACTCATCCTCGGGAACATCGTTCGAAGAGATGCCCAGGCAGAAAAAGCAGGCGTCATAACCCCGCAATTCATCCGCGCTGTAGGGATAACGCAGCAGGTCCTGCTGGACTAATTCCTCAAGCTTTGGGTGGGAACGACCGCTGGCGGAGCGTCCGATTGTTTGTACGGCGATAACATCGGGATCGAGCAGGCACTCGCGTAACACGGCTTGCCCAACCATTCCGGTGGAGCCATAAATCAGGACTTTCATAAGTTAGTGTGTAAGGTCGTAGATGAAGTAATTCATGCCCAGCTTGTAGGCAAGGCCGGCCCATTTTTCCAGATACCGGGGTTCGTCGGAATGCTCCCACCCGTCGCCAAGATCCATATTGTGGCAAATAGCCACAATCATCCGGCCCTTGTCATCATAGACTGCACGGAAATGCGGTTCCTTGCCGGTGGCGCCCTTTTCATAGGTCTGGCCGCTGTCGAAGAACTGGGCACCGGGGATTTGAAAGCGCTCATTCAGATCGTAGAGGATGTGGAAGGCCGGGTCGTTGTTGTCGATTTCCTTCCACGTCCTGCCTGGAAGCACACGGCGCAGACCTTCCTCGAACTGGGCCCATTCCTGGAAGCCGTGGAAGTCATCCACCATCAGGAAGCCGCCACGTTCCAGATACTCGCGCAGTTGGGCGGCCTGGTTGTCGGGAAGGGCCCAGTGGCCTACTTCGACGGCATACATGACTGGCCAGTTGTAGATGTCGTCAGAGCCATCCAGAGTTACAACCTGCTCGACGGAACGGGCGTCTATGCGGGTGAGGCGGCGGACACCTTCCAGCAAGTGCCGGTCGGAGCGTGGGTAGTCCATGGACCAGTAGCCGGGGAATTCCTTCCCGTTGTCCATCAGCAGGGACTTGAAGGGGTAGCCGACGACATCAGGATAACGCAAGCGGGCGCGGGTCCACTCAGTCTTCTGCCGGTAGTCCGACGGCAGGTCGAAATTCTCGTATTCAATGCCAGGATATTCGCGGAAGGCTTTCTGGGCGACCAGCAAGCCCACGGCCGTCAGCCCTAGAAATCCGGCGATCGCGAGCTTAGTCAACCGCATGGGGACGCTGCATCAGGATAACAGACGTCCCATGCGGAGATTCGTTTCGGGCCGGGCCTAGAAGGTAATCTTGACAGCGGCCGTAACAACGCGGCCGCCACCGGTGCCATTCACACCCGTGCCGGACCCGATGGTGCCCGTGATGAAGCCGAAGTTGGAGCCGAAGCCGGTGTTTGGATTCGAGAACTGCGGAGTATTGGTCACGTTGAGCGAATCAGCCCGCAGCTGCAGCTTGATGCCTTCCCGAATGGTGATCCAGCGGGAAACGCCCAAGTTCAAGGAGAACAGGCCGGGTCCGGTGAAGGTGTTCCGTCCAGAAGTTCCCTGGACATTGGTTGCCGACCGGGCGAAGCTGGAGGTGGAGAACCAGGGATTGCCGGTGTTGATGCCGCCGAGGACCTGAACCGGGGCGATCTGGTCCAGCGTGGCGGTACCGCCGCTGCCCAAGTTCAGCGAGTTGCTGCCGGTAAAGGTGAGAGGCGTTCCGGTGCGGGCCGAAAGGATGCCCGTGACCTGCCACCCTCCCAAAACCTTGCCGACGGGGCTGTTGGCGAAGTATTGCTTGCCCTTGCCAAATGGCAGCTGGTAGATGTAGCTCTGGATAAAGTTGAACTTGCGGTCGAAATCGGCACGTGCGTAATTCCGGCCGATGCCTTGGCCAGCGTAGAACACCAGACCGCCATCGTCGCCACTTTGGAAGTCCATCGCCCGTTGCCAGGTGAATGCCGTGGTGATGGCGAGTCCGTTGGACATCTTGCGGTCGAACTTCACTTGGAGCGAGTGGTAGGAGGAGGAGAAGCCCGCAAAGTATTGGGTCACCGAGGCGGTGGTCCCGTACTTGGCGAAGAAGGGCTGACCCGCGCTACCGGCACCGATGGTTTGCCCGGCGTTCAGGTTGATGGCGGCGGGGGTGTCGACACCGTGGCTGCCGACATAGGCGACGTCGATGCTGAACTTCAACGGGAGCTGGCGCTGGATGGCGAGGTTCCAGCTTTCGATGTAACCGTTCTTATAGTTGAGCGGAATCACGTTCTGAGCCGTGGTTGGATTCGGGTTGGTGATGATGCCATTTTTCGGCACGACGACCGGGTCGGGCGCGGGGAATCCGTTTTGGAAGGTTGGAGCCAAGCCGCTGGGCAGGACTGCGGGTGCGTAGTTGTCGGAACCGCTGGGTGCCACGTACTGGTTGTTCGCGCGGACCGGGAAGTTGTAGGCCCAGTTGTTATCCGGGAATGGCGTGTAGCTGATGCCCAGACCAGCGCGGATGACGGTCTTGTCGTCGGTGCGGTAGGCGATGCCCAGCCGGGGGGCGAAATACTTGAAGCGCTTCTGCAGGCCCATGTCCATGGGGTTACCACCGACACCGGCGATCACCAAGGTGTTGTTGCTGGGGTTGAAGTTGGAAAAGCCTCCGGCAAAGCGCGGCGTTGGCGGCCCGTAGTATTCCCAGCGAACACCCATGGTTGCGGTGAGTCGCGGGGTGACCTGCCAGTTGTCTGCGATGTAGGTGAAGACCTGGGTTTGGCGCAGGGCCGGGAAGTAGGTGTTGACGTCGCGGGCGACCTGGCTGGGGACATCGAGCAGGAAGCTGGCCATGTTGTTGGCCAAACCCTGGGAGGAACCGGAGCAGCCTGTGGGCGGATTCGTGTTGCCTCCAGTGCAGGTCTGGAGCGCCGTTTGCTGGCTGCTGAAGGTGATTACGCCGCGCGGGCTGAAGGTCTGGTCCTGGAGGAGGTCATCACGCAGGCGGCGGACGTCGACACCGAACTTGATGGTGTGGTTCTTGTAGATTTTGGTCCAGGAGTTTACGAAATCGATGTTGGCCTCGGCGCGGTCCCATGGGAGGCTGGCGGAATAGCCGAACAGGGGGCTCGAATAGCCGTTGATGGTGATGCCGACGAATCCGGAAGTGAACGGTCCGAGGTTGACGCCGGGGACGCCGACCGCATCGGAATCGTTCTTGCCGTAGTCCCATTGGAACGCGTCGTTGTGATAGTGCGCGACGCCGACGCGGACTTCGGTTACAACAGTCGGACTAACGACTCGGTTCCAATTCAAGCCAGTCGAATACGTCTTCTGGACGGCGTGGTCTTCAAAGGCACCCTGGGCGGGGCCGCCGGCGTCGCCGAAGATCGGCGCTTGGAAGCTGTGCGGCCGGGCGAAGCTGAACCGGCCGGAGATGCGGTTGCGGTCGCTGAGGTTCCAGTCCATCTTGGAATCGACCTGGTCGGTGATCTTCTGGAAGGGCAGGAGCGCGAAATAGTCGTTGGTCTGCGAGGTGGGCACGAAGGGTTCGTTGGTGGCTGGCAAGAAGCTGAGGATCTTCTTGGACACGGCGTTGATGCGGCTCTGGGGAATGATGTTGCCGGGGAACGGGACGCGATTTTGGCCCGAGCCGTCGAGTTTGCCGCTGGCGGGGTCGTAGACCTGGTGGCCGGGATCGCCGCTGAGGTCACCTTGCGTGAAGGGGACGCTGGGGATGTTGGTCTGGTTGGTGTTGGCTTCGTGGTCGTCGCTACGAACATAGTTGGCGAAGAAGAAGAGCTTGTTCTTTTTTACCGGACCGCCGATATTGCCGCCCCACTGGTTGTAGGCCAAGTGGCCGACCGTGGGGGTGAAAAAGGCGCGGGCATCGAGGGCGCTGTTCTGCAGGAACTCGTAGGCTGCGCCATGGAAGGAGTTGGTGCCGGACTTCAGCATCACGTTGGCGACGGCGCCGGTGGCACGGCCAAGTTCGGGATCGTGGTTGGTGGTGGAGACGCTGACCTGCTGGATGGCCTCGGCCGGGGTGATCAGAATTTGGAGCAGACCGGTACGTTCATTGTTGTCAATGCCTTCGATCTGGTAGTTGTTGCCCATGCGGGGCTGGCCGTTGACGTTGGTCTGGAGCGAGCTGGACGC
>CAITMP010000613.1 GCA_903893525.1 uncultured Acidobacteriia bacterium
ACCGCACCCACCGCACATCCCAGCGGCGAGAGGTCCAGGCCGGGGAATGGACCCAAGCGGTACGTGTAAATCACATTGGCGGCCCAAGTCACCACGATCGCCAGCACAATTGGAACGGCCTGCCAGGATCGCACATTCCGGTGCCGTCTGAGGGTCGCAGCCAGCAGGGCAGCCCCACCAAGGCTCGTGCCATAAGCGTAAACTTCGAAAACCCAGAACCACAGGCCGTAACTGGCCTCCGAGTAGCGGATATTCCCGCGGGTAAAAGGGACGTACCGTGTCCAAAGCAGGTGGTGGTAATCGTTGGTCAGCGCGATGAATAGGGTAAGTACCGGAATCGCAAGCAGAAAGCCCAGCGCAACCTGCCGCCACCCTCCGAGCTCCCTGCGGTAGTCCAACGCGAACAACAGGCACATCAACGGCGCAAACGCCGAAACGTAGCTGCCCTTGGCCCAGAGAAGTTGTGCATCCAGAGTCGTCGATAGCTGGAACCCGGCCTCGGTGGTCGTCCACGCACCCGCCACCACGGAGAGAAACACACAAGCCCGCGCGCCCGGAGCACCGCAACGGCGCAGCGCGAGCATCGCCGGCACTGCCATGAAGGCCGCGCTGAGCAGCAACAAGATGGCGTAGACTGTCACCGGGTTCCCATTGTCAAAGGCAAGCGGGCGTCATCGCCGACCATCAATTTATTGTAATTGCCCGCCGTCCAGCACCAATGAAATTCCCTGCGATGCCTGAAACGCAATGCTGGAAAAAGGGGTCTTGGTAACCTGTCTCTTAGGCAATTCAAATCCCCGCGGCCCCCTGTTCGTACCGCAGTAGGCACATCGAAAACCATATGAGCGACTCTTTGCAAGGAAGTCCCCTCGCGGGCGGAGCCTCGTCCGTACATGCCGATTCGGGCTCGGATATCCATAGGTACATCGATTTGAAGTTGGCCGCGCTTGGCCTTCCGACTGTGGAAAACAGCCAGAGCGCGCCTGCGTCCGCGCTCTTGGAACTGGCCCGCCCACTGCTGCGCAACTTCCACCGCAAGGACCAATTGCTCGGCGACCGCCTCTGCCCCGCCGATACCCGCATCCAATCGTTCCTTGACTCCTACTTGTCCGGGATTGATCGCGAAATTCCCCGGCTGCCCGCGCGCAGTTTTTCCCTCGACCGCGAGGGGCTGGCCCGCGCCATGTCGCTGCCCGCTGGCGAGGACTTTTTCTCGTCCCCCTATCTGAAGTCATACCGCGTCGCCCAAGGCGTCCTCCACAACCCCAAGAGCGACCGCCGCACCACCAAGGGGATCTTCCATATCGCCGCCAACGGTCTACCGGTACCCGCCGACAAGATCGAGGTACCCCGCGAAACGTTCGCCGCGCTTCTTGCCGCCGCTCTCCAGCCACCCGACGATGTCTTAACGCTCCCGTTGACAGCCCATCTCCCGGAACCGGCCAAACTCTTCGTCACGCTCATGCTGCGCCCGCTGGTCTGCCCGGCCACAGGCACGGCACCCGCCGTTTCCATGGAAACGCGCTTTTTCGTCCCCGGCAGCCTCGTCAGCAATTTGGATTTCATCGAGGGCATCTTTGGCAATGCGGGCGATCCCGATCTTCAGGAAAACGACGCCGCCTTCGACATCGACGGCTGGAGTGGCCACACCGGTTGCGTGATCCTCGCACCGCATATTGTCGGGTTGCTGAAAAAGGATCTGGGACTCCCCCACTACGACGACGCCACCGCGCGCCAGCGCCGCGACGGCATGTGCTGGAAGTCCGCCGAAGAGCGCTACAACGGCGGCGAAGCCTTCAAAATCACCTGCCGGGACTCCCGCGGCGTGATCGTCACCGTCATCGCCGACAACTACTACGGCTATTGCAAGAAGGAAGTCAAGACCCAGATCTCCTACGCAACCAACCTTTACGGCCTGTGCGAGGAGGAGCACGCCGGCGGTGCCATCGCGTTCCCGGCCTACGTCCTCGGCCAGGAGTTTTACGCTGGCCGCACCGTGCTCACCAAGAAGGTTGTTTACGAGGCCGCCATGGATCTTCTGGGCGACCGTGTGGAATTGAAGCCTGAGCGGTACGCGGTCGACAAACAGTACCCCGACGTCTTCTACGTGCCTGAAAACGCGGATTTCCTAGTTCCCGACGGCGTTGTGCGCTGGCCTTGGAATGGCGGAACCCACCAACTCGTCCTGCGCCCCGGCCAAACGTGGATCCTGCCCTGGGGCACCAAGATCCGACTCGAAAAGCAGTCCGGAGGAACCGCCTGGCGCTTGGTGGCAACACGCGCCGACGGCATCCTCTGCCACAAGCCATGTACCGTGTCCGGCGGCGGCAAGTCCGAAATCTCCAAGCCCATCGGCAACATCATCCTCAAGGGACCGGTGTTCGTCAACGACTACCCCCGCGACATCGAGGAAGTCACCCGCATCCTGCAAATGGACTTTTCCGGTATCTACCGGAAACCCGTCGACCAGCAACGCGCCGCCCGTCCCATTCTGAGCGGACAGCGCTCCCTTGGCTCGGTCATCAAGTTGTTGACCCCGTCCAGCGAATACACCGATGCCCACAACGCTTGGATCGCCAATCTCCCGCACACGATCCGGCAGCTGATCGTCACGGTGAAACGCTATTACCGGCCCGAGTGGGGCGACAACTGGCGCCGGTTCTTCACCGTCGACGTCATCAACGGCTTCCAGGGCCACGAACTCAAATTCCGAAATCAGCACTTGGTCGGAAACTACCTCCGCGTTGGCTATGATCCCGACGGCTCCTGGCGTACTTTCAAGCTGCGGCCCGATTTCAATCCTGCGGACAAGGTCCAGGTCGAGGACGACATTACAGTCTCGGTGGTGCTCCCAAGGGAAAGCTTGGAGTTTCTCGACCCCGAATATCCCCACAAGAGCGTCAAGCTGCTGATCAACTGCGAAAAGCTGCTTTTCCAGCGCCCCGACGACGCCATCCACCGCGGTGCCGACCGCGAGGCCGAGGCCGACCTAGCGTCTCCCGGCAACTTCATCTCCAATTTTGAGCCGCTCACGGTCCCCCAAGCGCGCGAACTGGTGGACCGCGTTGTGCAGTTCGACCGGTACACCGAGCCGATGCGGACTCTGATCGCAGATTTCGCCGCCGAACCGCAGCGCGGCCCCAAGGCGACGTATCTGGTTTCGTCGGCCCACCCCCGGATTGTGGACGGCAGCCCGTCCAAAAACCCGCGCTACCTGCAGCGCCGCCCCGACCTGGTCACGCCCAAGGATGGCTATTTGGCCGAAATCGGCACAAGGCTAGCCCGCGAGATTCCCTCCGGCAAGGCGGCGCACTTCCCTGTGAACGCCGTCCTGGCCGGACGCCGGAACAATCCGCCGGATCTGAAGGCGGGCATCCCGCCGCTGGCGGTCTACAACCCGATCCACTACCAGGAACTGCCCGAGCTGTTCATGGACTTCATCTGCAGCTTGACCGGCAAATCGCCCTCAACCACCGGGTTCGGCAGCGAGGGAGCCCTTACCAAAGGTCCGTTCAATGCCCTGCCCCCGGTTGTCGACGTCAATAACGCATTTGTTTCCGCCATTGTGACCGGCTACGGCGGATTCACCACCGCTGCCGGACACGTGGGCCCGAAGTATCGCGTGGACCACGACAATAGCATGCTGGTGCCGGAAGTCTGGTGCCGGATGCGCGTCAAGGAGCGCGAAGCCGATTTCCTGATCGCCAGCGACTGCATGGAGCCGGTTCGGGATTTCGAGTTCGAAGGCCGCACCATCTTGGCGAGCCGGTTGGGTTGGCGCATCAACGAGAACTTCGTGGACCGCTTCCTCGGGCGCATTTTCGAGTTGCCCAGTTCCGTGTTCCCGGAGGAGATGCTAAGGCCCGAACTCCAGGATTTGGCAACCTTCGCCGCCGGCGTGGAGGCCATCTGCGAGGCGCAACGCGGTGTCGCCCTCAACTATTTCGAAGACGGTAGCGTGGAGGCTGCATGTCCGCCCGTCCAAGCGCTGCTGCACATCATGGCGCATGGCCATTTCGGGGGCAAGGATGTGAAGCATCCGGACATCCGCGCAATGTTCACGCGTGAATCGGTGATGTCCAGCGATTGGTACGCGGCCCGCCTTGCCGAGCGCCAACGCCGCGACATCGCACTATGGACACGGCACTTCCTGGCGACGGGATCGGAAAAGGCGCAGGCACGGCTGGCACATGTGTCTTCGCCCGCGTATTTGCAGGAACTGGTCGGCACAATCGGTGCCGACCCCCATGTGGCGTAGCCATCCCAACCGGGCTGCGGCTAAGCTACCGTTCCCGCCGCTCCGCCCACTTGGAAACATCCGGAGCATCGTGCCATCCAAACCGGTCGAGCAGCGCGGCAGGCTCCGTATCCACCAACATCAGCGCCCGATGCGCGGGCCTCAACAGCCCGTCCTCCATCGCCCGGTCCGCCATCGCAAGCAACGGGTCGAAATACCCCTCCACGTTCAGCAATCCGACCGGTTTGCGGTGTATCCCCAACTGCGCCCACGTCAGAATTTCAAACAGCTCGTCGAAGGTGCCAAACCCTCCCGGTAACGCGATGAAAGCATCCGAAAGATCGGCCATCAGAGCCTTCCGCTCGTGCATCGACGACACGACCCGCAGATCGGGGAGGCCAAGGTGCGCCACCTCCCGGTCCTTCAGCGATTGTGGAATGACGCCGGTTACTACTCCGCCCGCAGCAAGACACGCATCCGAGACGATCCCCATCAACCCCACATTGCCGCCGCCATAGACCAACCGGAGGCCGCGTCCCGCCAGCACCCGCCCCGTTTCCGCCGCGACTTCCGCATAGGCCGCCCGCGCACCCACACTGGACCCACAGAAGACTGCAACCGATTGCAGACGATTCATTGCGCCGTCCCTAATCCAGCAAATCCGCCGGATCACCCGGCATGGCCGTCTGTGCGATTGCCGGACCTTCGTTGGCCGCGCAAGGTTCGATCGCCGACAAGTGCTCGACCAGGATCTCCATAGCCTCCCCGGGCGTATTCACGAAACTCAGAAGCTTCAAATCGTCCGCCGCAATGGTGCCGTACTTCACCAACGCGTCGAAGTTCACCACTTCCTTCCAGAAATCGGTCCCGTACAGGATGATCGGCATCTTCTTGCGCAGCTTGCGCGTCTGGACCAGCGTCAGGATCTCGAACAGCTCGTCCATCGTGCCGAAACCGCCGGGAAACACAACTAGCGCCTTCGCAAGATAGGCGAACCAGAACTTCCGCATGAAGAAGTAGTGGAACTGGAAGTTCAACTCGTCTGTCACGTAGGGATTCGGCATCTGCTCAAACGGCAGGCCGATATTCAATCCAATCGTCTTGCTCCCCACATCGGCTGCACCGCGGTTGGCCGCTTCCATCACACCCGGCCCGCCGCCGGTGCACACCACAAACCGGCAGGACCTGTCTTCCAACGCACTCGACCACTGCGAAACCATCGCCGCCAACTCCCGCGCGTCCCGGTAGTAGCGCGCCAGCGGACCGTCCTCGCGAATCCGGGCCGAACCGAAGAACACCACCGTGTCGTGGATCTTCTCCCGCTCGAAATGTGCCAGCGGCTCCAAGTATTCGGAAAGAATCCTTAGGGGGCGTGCATCTGGAGTGGCAAGGAATTCCGCGCTGAGGTAGGCAACTTCGGGTCTCATTGGAGCTTCTTCTTCAGTTCCCTTACCGTTCGCAGCAACTCGGGCAGCTTCTGGAAGCCGGTGGCAGCCCGCAGCCAAGTGGACGCGTCGAATGCCGGCGATCCCGACACCCTCGCATTCGCCTCCACGTCCCCGCCGATACCGCTCTGTGCGTAGACAATCGCGCCCTCGTGGATCGTCAAGTGGCCGGAAACACCAACCTGCCCAGCCAGCAGCACGTTCCGCTCCAGAATCGAACTTCCCGCGAGTCCGGTCTGGGCGCAGATGATGTTGTCCTCGCCCACCACGCAGCCATGTCCAATTTGCACCAGGCTATCGATCTTGGCACCCCGCTGCACCCGCGTTTCGCCAACGGAGGCCCGGTCGATGGAGGTCAGTGTCTGGATCTCCACGTCGTCCTCCAGAACCGTTATCCCGGACTGCACAATCTTGTAGTGCGACCCGTCCCGGCGTTTGGCGAAGCCGAACCCGTCGCCGCCGACCACCACGCCGTTCTGCAGCACCACCCGGTCGCCCAACTGGCAGAACTCGCGCACCACCGAATGCGAATGCAGCAGCACATTGTTGCCGATCAGCACGCCATCGTAGATCACCACGTGCGGGTGGATCACGGCATTCCTGCCAATCACCACGTTCTCGCCAACCGAGACGAACGCCCCGATCGACGCTCCCTCGCCAATAATGGCGGTGGAGGCGATGGCGGCCGTCGGATGGATCCCGGACTTCGGCGTTGGCGGCTTGTAGAAAAGTTCCAGCGCCCGCGCAAAATCCAAGTAGGGATTCCCGGATATCAACGTCGCAATATCGGGCACGGCCTGGGTCGCTAGTACCGCGCTCGCCTGGGTATGCTTCAGCTTCGGGGCGTATTTGGGATTTGCAAGGAATGTAAGGTGGCCTTCGCCCGCCTTTTCCATGCCCACCACTCCGGTAATGTTGATCGACCCGTCCCCTGCAAGACGGCAATCCAATGCTGCTGCCAATTCGATAAGCTTCATGTTGTTCGTCCAGAATTATGCTACGGCCCTTGCGGCGCGGGATCCAGAACCTCGGCAATTTCCTTGTGCCACGTCTCCTTCGGCACCAAGCCAACATGGATCTGGCGAACGATCCCGGCCCTGTCGACCAACAGTGTCTGCGGAAGCGTCTCCACGCCGCCGTACCTCTGCGTCGTCAGGCTGTCGCCCAATACCAAGGGATAGTTGACCTTGCGCGGACCCGCCCAGGCTTGGATCATGCCCCAAACATTGTCGTCCGACTGCTCGTCCATGGAAATCCCGATCACGGTGAAACCGCGTCCCCGCCATTCATCTTGGAATTCCACAAACCACGGCACCTCCTTTGAGCAGGGCGCGCACCAAGTGGCCCAAAAGTTCACGAGGACAACCTTGCCTTTGAGGCCGGACAGGGTTCTGGTCACACCGTTGACGTCAGGAAGGTGGAAATCGGGTGCCTTGCCTCCCACTACCGGAAGCTGTGCGTCCACGATAGTCGAGGCGATCCAGTGGATCACGTACGGTTTTGCCCACCAAGCAAGCGCAAAAGCCGCAATCACCGCCAGTGCAGCCGCTGCTCCCCGTTTGCCACGAACACCCATACTTGAATTCTCCGCCATTCCCCGCATCGCCCCGGTCGGGCGGGAGTTTGCCAAGCCTACAGTCGTGGTCTAGCCGTGGCCGAGCCGCATGGCCCAACCAATACCGAAAAGGGCAAGCACGAACATCGCAAAGCAGTATGCGCCATAGTTCAACTGCTCCTTCTGCGTCTTCTTCGACGTGATTCCCATCACAATCGACGTCAGCAGGGAAAACAGGACGGCAGCTTCAAAGTGGGAAAGGTTGATCTTCGGCATCGGCTTACTCCTTCTCCCCGCGAGCGATTTCCCAAACATCCACGATCGCCAGGATGTTCAACAACCCGGCCGAGACAAGGAATTTGGTGCCGTAGTCGTGGACCGCGCCAGCCATGTCGGGCTGCGAGTAGTTGAACATGGTGGTCAGGACGTAGATCCCGCCCGCAGCCAAGTTGCTCACAAACCCACCGTAGTTGATGAAGGTCGTCAGGTAATCGGCACCCATTTCCGGTGTGAACATTACCCCGCGCATAAACAGACCGAACAGGAACATCGTGACTACCGACATGAAAATCAGTCCGGCCCGCCCCGACTTTTTCAAAAGGAAGTGTCCGGCTCCCGGAATGATCCATGCGGCGACCACGGGCCAGAGCCAGGCCGTCATCGGTTGGGACTCCGGCTGCAGTGTGCCGGTCTGCGGTTGAGGTGCCATGCTGTTGATTTAATACGAGGTTACCATGCTCCGTGTTCCCCACTGTGCTATTCAATTGAGTGCTATCCGAATGCAGATGCGCATTGCAACCCTCCTGGCCCTTGCGGCAACCTTGTGCCCGTCCGCGCTCGAAGCCCAACTGTTCCGCCGGGCACGAAGCGGCCAAGGACGAAATTCCACCATCAGCCTCCGCAAGCGCCTCCACGTGAACACCCTCATCACCGAGCCCGGAACCGTGGAACTGGATTGGGCGAACCTCTTTTCGCTCACCAGCGGCGATTTCTCCATGCCCTCCGCCGTCAAGTTCACCCCGGAGGGCACATCCATCCCGTGGGGCCGGACCGAGTACTCCCTCGCCTTCGACAGCATTTCAGCTGCCGACGGAACCGGCGGAAAGCTCGTTCGCTTCAGCCAGGCCGTCTCCATGACCGCCACTTCCGTCCTGTTCGACGGCGAAAAATGGGATATCGCGGTCTCGCCGCAAGCATCATTTTTCCTTCGCGACGAGTCCGGTGCCAGATTGGGCGCAACCGCGATTGTCCGGTATGACAGCGGCCGCAACAGCACAGGCTTCACCCTCGGATGGTCCGGGGCGACGCACAGCTCGGCAGCCAACCCCGCCGGCACCGTGGATGCCGGTTTCGGCTATGGACGGAATTTGTCCGGGTCGCCATTCCTGGAAAAGTTCACGCCCCATTTCAACGCGATTTGGGAACGGTCCAGCGGTGTTTCGGGTACTCTGGCGCTGTTCGAAGGGGTGGAATTCCAGATGACGGACCGGGTGGGATTCGACGTTTCCGGCCAGCATTACGGAGTCCGTACGGCCAACTCAGCCCCGCCCGACAATCAGATCGTTTTCGGACTGACGGTCAGCCTGGGACACCTGAAATAAGGCCCTTCTTCCGCAACCTCGACCAGTACCACCAGTCGCATTGCTCCGGTGTCAAGTCCGGATTCCGAGCCTGTTCAATCGCGCACCGGTAGGTATCCAGCACGCACGGGTCCTGCCTGGTACCCGTCAGGGCGCACATCCGAAGGTACAGTTGGTCGGCATCCGCGGCCATCAACTGCTGGATGGACTGAATCCCGAGGAGTTCGAAATCCTCCAGCATCTTTTTGCCGATGCCCCGCAAGTCTGAAAGCCGCCGTTCCATTCGCTTATTCTACGGACGCCGGGCCGGGAGGGACAACCCATCCCCATATTTTGCCAAGCCCGGGATGGTCACCGGCAGCTTCCCCGTCACGGAAATTTCCCCAAACAGCGCCCGGACCGCCGACACTTCGGACGGCGGCACCGTGCTGTACGTCGTCATGTAGACCGCCACATCTGGAAAATTGCGCAGCAAATAAGGGTTTCCCATGGCCACCAGAGCCACAGGCTTCCCCTGCCCTGCCAGATTCTGGACAAAACGCGGCAATCCGCCGCCCAACGGGGGATTTCCCTTGAACGCCGCAACCGACGCAAAGGCCACCACGACATATCGCGAGGCATTTCCGGCTTGAGCCGCCGCGGCTTCCAAATCCGCCTCCGGCATTCCCGCCTCCACCTGGATGATCGGCGCATCCGGCACCCGCCGGCGCAGTTCGACCGCCATCGCCTGCCCTTCCACGCCCTTACGGTTCTCCGCAAGAATGAAAAATGCCGTGGACGGGGCAGCCTTGTGCAACGGCAGGAACCCCGCCTGATTCCGCACCAGCGTAATCGACCGATCGGAAATCGCCTGTGCAGCCGCCCTGTGCCCGGAGGTGTCCACACCGGAGGAAATGGCCGAAACCTCGACATTCCTCTGATTGGCCAGCCCAGCCTTGCTCTTTGCCAACAGAACCCTCTGCAGGCTTTCATCCAGGCGCTTCTGGCTGATCCTGCCGGTTCTCACTGCCGCCGCCACCGCGCTGATTGCGGCTACGGGGTCGGACGGCATCAGGAGTACGTCCGCGCCCGCCTCCAATGCCCGCACCGCAGCCTCGCCGCTGGTAAAACCCTGCGCCAATCCCGACATCTGGAGCGCGTCGGTCACCACGATCCCATGGAAGCCCAGCTCGTCCCGCAAGGTGCCCGATAGGATCTTCGTCGAGAGCGTCGCGGGCAAATTCGCGTCATCCAGGGCCGGGACCGCCAGATGGCCGGTCATCACCGCATCCACGTCCTTGGCAATCGCAGCACGGAACGGAGCCCACTCCACTTTTTCCAAGCGGGGGCGGTCTCCCGGAATCACCGCCAGGTTGTGGTGGGTATCCGTCGATGTGTCGCCATGCCCCGGGAAATGCTTTGCCGTCACCATGACACGCGTGCCGCCAACCGAGTGTGCCCCCTCTATGAAGGCGGACACCATCCGGGATACGTCGGCCGGATCCTCGCCATAGGACCGGATATTGATGATCGGGTTGTCCGGGTTGTTGTTGACGTCGGCGTCGGGCGAAAATATCCAATGGAAGCCGAGCGCCCGCGCTTCCCGCGCTGAGATCTGCCCTTCTGTCCGCGCCAAAACCGTATCCCCGGCTGCCGAGTAGGCCATCGCATGTGGAAAGACCGTGGTGCCGTCGATCCGCATTGACAGGCCCCGCTCGAAGTCCCCCGCCACCAGATACGGAACCTTCGCCGAATTCTGCAGTTTGTTCAAAAGACCGGCCACGTCCGGTGCGTTCGGACGTCCACCCGGCCCATTGATCAACACCAAGCCCCCCACGTGTTCCACCGCCGTCAATTGGTAGAACTTCCGGGACTCCTTCGACTTGGCCCTGGGCGTGAAACCGCTGAACGGAACCATCACCAACTGCGCAGCCTTCTCGCGTGGCGTCAACAGTTTGATCCAGCGCGCAACCGCCTCCTGGTCCCCCAAAGGCGCGGAGGGCTTCCTGGGTGCGGGTTTGCCGGGTGCGGGCTTGCCTGTCTTGGATGGGCTTGGACGCGGCGCGGGTTTCTTCGCGGTAGTGGCGGCAAGCGCACCCCCGGCAAGCAACACCACCAGCACGTGCCGCAGCTTCACGCCGACGCTGACTTCCGATCCGCCTTTGGCTGCGATTTCGCCGAACTCGGCGGGCGGCGGCGCGGCGGGTGCTGTGCCAGTTTCTTCACCGCACGCAGCAGTTCCTGCACTTCCTTGTGCGTCTTGGGGATGATAACGTCGGCCCCGATTTCGGATTCCGACATCCCGAGAATTTCCGTGTATGCCGAAAGCATGATCACGCGCGTGGCCGTAGCCAGCCCCGTATCCGCCTGCCGAATCCGCTGGATCAATTCAACGCCATCGATCCCGTCGCCCATCCGGTAGTCAGTCACCACAATATCGAACGAAATCCCGTTCACGAGGGCTTCCTGGAACTTCGCCCACGCCTCCGTACCGCTCGACGACACCTCGACCGCGTGCCCCAATTCCTCGAGGATCATGCGCCTGGCAGTCAAGCCGTGTTGGTTGTCGTCAGCGAGGAGGATTCGGACGGGAGTCGCAGGGACTTTCTTCATGCGGGGACTCGCTGACAATAACAGGCTGTTCACTTGACTGTCAACAGCCTTGCATCCCTTTGAAACGATGGACAATCGAGTTCTTGACTTCCGGGCCGTGCCAGGCCTATCCTTGATGCCCTGGTTTGCGGACTGGCTCGACCTCCACGACTACTGAACCGGCAGCGGAGCCTTGTATCCGGCTTTGGCGACAATTTGGTACTTGATCGGCTTGCCCTTCTGGTCGGTCACACGCAACGGCTCGTTTGTCGCCGGGTTGATCAGCTGCACCGTAATCTTCCGGAACTTGCCGTCCTTGGCCTGGTTGGTGGGTGTATAGCCCAAGGAATACTGTGTGCGCAGCGCTTGGTTGATCTTGAAGAACGCGTTGGGCATCTCTGCCATGAAGCGGGGGAAGAAGGCCTGTCCGCCCGTCTCCTTGGCAAACGTGCGCAACTCGTTGTCACCCTGCAGGAAGTCGATCATGTTGGCACCGCGTGCCTCCGCCATCTGGCGGGTCAACTGCAGAATGCCCACTGGATAAATCGGCACATCCGCCTCCTGCAGCAGCTTCCGCGTCTTGTCGTAGGTGATCTTGCTGAAGGTGTCGATCCCGGAAGTAATCAGAACAATCGCCTTGCGCCCCTCGATCTTCGACATCCGGTCCGCAGTGTCCGTAATCGCGTCGAACATGTTGCTTTCCGAAAAGCCCGGAATGCGCAGCCGCTGCATCGCTTCCTGGATCTTGCCTTTGTCGTTGGTGAAATCGGCCAGAATTTCAGTGCGCAGGTCGTAGGCGATGATCGCGATGTAGTCATCCGGTCGCAACGTCTGCGTAAACCCGTAGGACGCGGCCAGAGTCTCGTACCACCCTTGGCTCCAATAACTCTGGTACCGGTTGCTGAATTCGATGATCAGGGCCACCGTCATTGGAGCCTGTTCGATCGAATATTGGGTCACCGTCTGCGGAGTGTTGTCCTCCAGAATCCGGAAATTGCCTTTCGGGATGTTGGGAATCGGATTCCCGTTGTTGTCCAGTACCGACACGCCGATGTTGACGATGCTGGTGTCGGATTTGAAGCTCACATCCGCGCTGCCCGCTTCATCGTTGGAGCGAGCCTTTTGGGAGAGTTTGGAGGGAATCTTGGGCAGGTCGGCCGGCTGCGCCGGGTCGTCCTTTTTTGCCGGATCCGTCTTCTTGCGCGGCCTGGCAACGGTTTCGCTACCCTGCTGCTGTGGACCCTCCTGCGCACGAACATCCGTCCACGCGCCCCAAGCCAAACCGAGCGCCGCCGCTCCTGCAATCCAACTCTTCATAATGCCGACTCCTGCCACCCGATGAACCACTGTTCCATCATACGGGAAAAAGGAACAGACGGTGTGCACGGGGCGAGGGTTTCCCCCCAGTCAATTGGAACTGGTCAATTCACCCACGGACCACGTTCCGAGTCATGCTTGCGCATGTAGACTTGGAACTTCCGCTTCGCGCGCTTCAGCTTGTATTCCCGCCACAGGCGCGCCGGGTCCAAGCCTGAGAAGTCAAGACCGCCGCCGGACTTGCCCGGAATCGACCGCCGTCGACCACCCCCGAACTGGGTCTTCAAATAGAGGAAGCCGAACAGCATCCCCCCCAAGTGAGCCAAATTGCTGACCGTCCCGCCCGTCTGGAACGAACTCAGGAAGGCAATCCCGCCCATGATCATCGCCATGTATTTGGCTTTGATGGGGAACAGGAACGAAAATAGCACCTGCTGGTCTGGAAACATCATCCCGTAGGCCAGCAACAGCCCGTAGATGGCTCCCGACGCCCCCAGAACATGTTGGTAGGGATCCCCGAACAGCATGTTCATCACCACAACGCAAACGCCCGCACCGATTCCGCACACGAAGTAGTACTGCACCAGGCGCTTGGTGCCCCAAGTCTGCTCCAACGGCGTCCCGAACATCCACAAGCTCAGCATGTTGAACAGGATGTGCCAAAAGCTCTGCAAACTGTGCAGGAACATGTAGGTCACCAGCTGCCATATCTCAAATCGGCGGAAAACGTCGGCTGGAACCAACTGCAGGGACTGGAATATGGGTTGCTCGCTAAACAGCGAGCCGAAGAAATAGACGAGGTAAACTGCGGCGTTCGCCAGAATCAGTGCCTTCACGCCGCTCGGAAACGGCCCTGAAAACATCGAGTTTCGACTGCGGTAGGAAACGTCGTAGCGCATGGGGCTGGTCTGAACGATTGCCAGACACTGGACCTTATACGAGCATATCATCCAATCGAGGCAGCCGTCCGTCGGAACGGAATCAGGCCTGCGCCTCGCCGCCGCTCTGGTCCGCAGCGTCAACAGGTTGGGCCGACTTGGCATGTTCGTTCAGCCGCCACGCCCCGTACTGGATCAGCCCTGCAGCCGCAAACCACACCTGCCAATGCGACAGCAGCCCGTCGGCGAACACAAAGTCCCCGGCCAGGTCAACATCCACGGAAACCCGCCACAAACCCATCGAAGCAAGGCAAATCGCCCCCATCGTCATCAGGCTGGCGCCCAGCAGCGCGATTCGGCTATTCTTCCCCGGCCGCTTGGTGACCTTCGGCCCCCGACCGAGCCGGATTCTCACGCGCATTGGAATGCCGTTCCTGCCACTGTTTGGCCCCTGCCGCTAGTGTAGCGTTTTCCGCCGAACAAAAACGCCCGCACGAACTGAGATAATCCTCTGTAACGTGAGTTTCCGACTTTCACTCGTCCTGGCGGCATCCTCCCTCCTGGGGGCCCAAGCCCCTCCCGCTGCCACCTCCACCATTGCCTCCGACCTGGGCCGCAAGATCCTCCAAGCCGGGCTTGACACCACCCACTGCTACCGTGTCCGCGACCTCGAAATCACCCGCGACGAAGCCCGCATCTTCCTGACTGACGGCTACCTCATGTTCGGCCAACCCGTCAACGGCCAGCCCCGCGTCGCCGTATTCTCCTCCGACAGCGACGGTGGCGACGCCGAAGTCCTCCTCCTCCCCCCGGATCAATCCGAGCGCAAGTCGCTCTCCGGATTCGCCGGCTCCCCCAACCTCTCCGAACACTTCGACCAAGCCGCCTTTCTCTTCACCGACGACACCGCCAAGGAACTGCTGGAACAGATCCGGGCAGCGCAAGTCAAAGAGTCGCCCGAGGTCGGCGCCCTCATGAGCGAGCGATGGAGCCGCATTGTCTCCAACCTCATGACCAGTTTCGAAAGCCGCATGGTTCTCGACCTCCTCACGCCGGGTGAACACGGCGGCCTCTTCGAAGCGGTCATCCAAGGCCGGAAGTTGGGCAACTTTGACTTGCTCTACGACGACCGTGGCTACGAGCAACTACTGGTCGGCCAAATTGTCGAACGCAACGGCTCGCAGTGGTGGGACACCTGGACCAGCTTTGTCAGCCGCAGCCACCGCGGCCTGCCTGCACCCAAACCGGAACAGGAAATCCTCTCCTACCGGATCGACGCGGCATTGGCCCCCGACCTCTCCATGCGCTGCACCACGCGCATCAAATTCCGCTCCACCTTGAAATCCCGCAATGTCGTCCCGTTCGATCTCGCGGGCCGCATGCGTGCCATTTCAGCCACGGTTGACGGGGTGCCGGCAGAGCTCTACGAGCGCGACTCCGTCCGTGCCGGGCTTGTGTCCAACACCGGCAATGAGCTCCTGCTCATCCTGCCGAAGACACCCCTCGAGCCCGGCACCGAGCACGAAATCGAAATCGTCCATGAAGGGAAAGTGGTGCTGGAGGCCGGACACAACGTCTACTTCGTGGGGTCGCGCGGTTCCTGGTATCCCGGCCGGGGCCAACAATTCGCCAAG
>CAITMP010000614.1 GCA_903893525.1 uncultured Acidobacteriia bacterium
AAAACGATCTTGCCGCCCGCCTTCTGCAGCGCATCGCCCATCCGTTGGTAAACGGCCCGCATGTCCTCATCCTTCCAAACGCGGGAGGCGCTGCACCAGTCGTATTTCAGGTAGTCGATGCCCCAGTTGGTCCACATCTTGGCGTCCTGCTCCTCGTGGCCGTAGCTGCCCGTATAGCCGCCGCAGGTAGTGGGTCCGGGGGACGAATAGATTCCCAATTTCAGTCCCTTGGAGTGGACATATGTGGCCAGAGCCTTCATGTCTGGAAAATTCGGATTCGTCAGGAGGGTGCCCGATTCGTCGCGCTTCCACTCCCATCCATCGTCGATATTGATGTATTGATATCCGGCATCCCTCATGCCGTTGGCGACCATGGCATCTGCAATCTCCCGAACTGTCTTGTCGTCGATTTTAGTCCTGAACTTGTTCCAACTGTTCCAACCCATGGGCGGCGTTTTGGCAAGACCGTTTGAGGGGACGGTCTTCAAGGCCGGCAAGTCAATTTTGGGCAGCGCGGCGTAGTTGACGGAGTCCGCGCGGTAGCTGGGAGTCGGGGTTCCGCGTTTGGCGACCAGGTTCGCAAACATTCCTGGGCCGCCGCGTCCACGCCCGCCGGGGGCGAGTCCCGGTCCGCCCGGTCCGCCAGGTCCGAAACCAGCGGGAGGTGGGCCGCCGGGACCGCGTCCACCCCTGCCTCCCGCAGGCATTGCGGGGGTGATGTGGAGCTCGTCGCCGACAATCTGGGCGGTCGCCGTGGCTCGGGAGATGGTTCCGAAGTTCTCGGTTTCGACGATCAGTTCGACCTTGTCGCCAGCTACCTTTCCGTCCACGATTGGCGAATCCCCGAAAGGCATCTTCTGGGTTCCGGTAATCTTTCCGGAGGGATCCATCTTGAGCTCGTATACAACCTCGACTTCTCCCATCATCGGGTTGGTCATTTTGGCGACCCAAGTTCCGGAAATGTTTGTCGCTGGGGCTTGACCGAAGAGCGCTGCGGCGAGCGCGATCATTGTGGCCGGTATGGTGAATGCTGGAAGGACTCTCACGCTTGGACTCTATCGCGGAGCCCAGCCGGGGTCAACGTAAGAATTGTAAATCTAGAGCGTCTTCAGGAAGTCGAGGTCGGTGTTGCCGCCGGAGATCATGATGCCAGTCTTGCCGGTCGCATTCGGGATCTTGCCAAACATGACTGCCGCCACGGAGACGGCTCCACTCGGTTCGACGATGATCTTGAGGCGGTCCATCACGAAGCGCATGGCCTCGCGGATTTCATCCTCGGTGACCAACGCGATGGCCTCGACTAGTTTTTGGATAATCGGGAAGGTCAGTTTTCCGGGCGATGGCGAGCGCAAGCCATCGGCGATGGTGTTGGGTGGGGGAATTGTGACGTGTTCGCCCTTGGCGAACGACTGGTATGTGTCCGAAGCCAATTCCGGTTCCGCACCGAAAACCCGGATGCCGGGCTTGACAGCAGTGGCGATGGTCGCCGAGCCCGCCAACAGGCCTCCTCCTCCGACGCAGACTACCAAGGTTTCCAAGTCCGGGACAGCCTCCAGGAGTTCCAAGGCCGCAGTACCTTGGCCGGAGATGATCATAGGGTGGTCGTAGGGCGGAACCAGCGTGCCGCCGGTTTCGGAGAGTACCGCGGCTGCAATTGCCTCGCGGTCGTCTGTGAATCGATTGTATGTAACAATCCGCGCACCTTGGGCCCGCGTTGGCTCCATTTTGGATTTCGGAGCGTCCTCAGGCATCACAATCACTGCCGGTGCACCGACGTGCTTGGCCGCGATGGCCGTGGCTTGCGCATGGTTGCCGGAGGAAAACGCGACCACGCCTTTGGGAAGGTCGGCCTCGGGGATCGAGAGCACGAGGTTTGACGCACCCCGAATCTTGAATGCCCCGCCGCGTTGCAGATTCTCGCACTTGAAATACCAGTTGTCGATCTGCATCACCGGCGTGCGGCGGGCGAGGGGCTTGATTCGGACAGCCGCCTCGCGGATGGATTGTTCGGTGACCTGCACAGTTAGCGAACCGTCTCGAATTCCACTTTGTGCTGCTGGTGGAACCGAGCCATGTCCTTGTATTCATGCCAGAGCGTCGCGAAGCCAGCCCAGTAGTAGCCGCCGACAAACAGCGCCAGGAACGGCAGGGTCAGATAGTTGTAGGTCTCGACCGCGAACCACATCATGTAGAGGAAGTACGTCCCGCAAAGCAGTTCGAAATAGGGGAGCAAGCCGCTTTTCCGCTTATACTTGGTCGCGGACTGCTTCTGGGGCTTGTTGCCTTCGATGGCGAACTTCGGCGTGCGGACAAAGGAGCTTTCCACACCCCAAAGTGCCTCGATGACACCGCGCGTGTTGTTGAGTGTCAGGCCGACTCCGACCATCATTAGCAGGGGCAAGTACAGGAAGCTGCGCTTCCAGTCCTTGGGGTGCAGCTCGCGCTGGGAGAGGATGTAGAACGCCGAAATCGACCAGAATGACGCCACGATCAGCGGGAAATCCAGTAGCACCATCTGCCACATGCCCATGTAGAACCGCACGATCATCACGGGAAGCATCAGCGCCGAAACCACCACCATCATTGGGTAGGAAATGTTGGGCGTCAGGTGCATGAACGCCTCGGCCTTCACCCGGCGCGGAACATCGGCCCTAAAGAGCATCGGAAGAAGCTTCTTGGCGCACTGGGTGAGACCCTTGGACCAGCGGAATTGCTGCACTTGGAAGCCGTACATTTCAACCGGCAGTTCCGAGGGACACTCGACGCCTGGCACGTAGACGAACTTCCAGCCCTTCACCTGTGCGCGGTAGCTGAGGTCGGAATCCTCGGTCAGCGTGTCGTGCTGCCAGCCGCCCGCGTCGGCGATCATCGATTTGCGCAGAATCCCGGCGGTGCCGTTGAAGTTGAAGAAGTACCCGGCGCGGCTGCGTGCTCCGTGCTCGAGGACGAAGTGCCCGTCCAGCAGCATGGCCTGGACTTCGGTCAGGGCGTTGAAATCCTTGTTCAGGTATCCCCAGCGCGTCTGTACGACGCCGACCTTCGGGTCGGAGAAGTGGTGGATGGTGCGCATCAGGAAGTCGGTGGGGGGGATGAAGTCGGCGTCAAACACGGCCACGAACTCGCCGGTTGCGGATTTCAGACCTTCCTGCAGCGCGCCAGCCTTGTAGCCTTCTCGGTTGGTGCGGTGGAGGTAGTCGACGGGATAGCCCAAGTTGCGGTAGCGTTCGCAGAACGCCTGCGCGAATTCGTGGGTGTCGTCGGTGGAATCGTCAAGTACTTGGATTTGCAGCAGTTCGCGTGGATATTCGATCTTGCAGACTTCGTCGATCAGGCGCTCCAGCACGTACCGTTCGTTGTAGAGCGGCAACTGGATCGTGACCTTTGGGAGTGCGTCGAACAGCCGCGCGGGCTCGATGGTCACGTTCTTGCGGTGCTTGAAGTATGTGTAGATGGTGTCGAAGCGGTGCAGGCCGTAGACGGAGAGGATGGCCAGCATGCCGAAGTAGGGGATCAGGATCGCCCAGTCGAACCACGCGAGCTGGTGGATTCCGGCGAAGGTGTCGTCGAACATGCCGCGCGAGATCTTCGTCAGCGCGGAGGTGGCGAGAAGCGCGGGAAACCCGAACGATGGATGTGGAAGCATAGATGCTCTTCTGCCATTTTACACCCGCGGCATATAATGGGGCACAAAGAACTGTAAATCCATGAAGTCCGCAATCCTAGTACTGTTGACGGCGTCGGGTCTGGCCCAGCGTCCGACCCAGCCGCTCCACCTGATCCCGCCTGCAGGGGTGGCTGTCCCGGAGGCTGACCAGCGCGCGCTGCGCACCGGAATTGATCGGCTCGGCAAGCGTTTGGACGCGCTGAAGGCCAATCCGCTGTACCTCGATGCCGCTATTTTCCAGAAAGCCGTCCGCTACGCGCTGGAGGGCAATGAGTTCTTCTCGGCCGAGGAAATCTTTCGCGCCAAGGAACTCCTGCGGATCGGCAACGAGCGCGCTGCGGAATTGGAACACGGCACGGCGTCGTGGACCAAGGAGGCGGGGCTTTCCGTACGCGGGTACGTGTCGAAAATTGACGGCAGCGTCCAGCCATACGGACTGGTGGTGCCGACGTCCTACGCTCCCGACCGGGCGCACAAGTGGCGTGTCGATGCTTGGTTCCACGGTCGGAGCGAAATGCTGAGCGAAGTCGCCTTCCTGTGGGACCGCATGCGCAATCCGGGTCAGTTTACGCCACGGGACACCATCGTTTTGCACCTTTATGGACGCTACTGCAATGCCAGCACGTTTGCGGGCGAGGTGGATTATTTCGAGGCTCTCGAGGATGTGAAGAAGCGGTTCAATGTGGATGAGAACCGAATTCTGGTGCGCGGATTCAGCATGGGCGGGGCGTCGGCGTGGCACATCGGGGCGCATTACGGGACCCAGTTTGCCGCTGTCGCGCCGGGAGCGGGCTTTTCGGAGACCAAGGATTTCTTCGGATACACTCGCCGCAACGAGAAGTTGACGTGGTTTGAGGAGAAACTGCTCCATCTGACCAATGCCACCGACTACGCCGCGAATTTCTTCAATGTGCCGGTTGTCGCCTACAACGGGGACAAGGACGGCCAGAAGCAGGCCGCCGACATCATGGAAACCAACATGGCCGCGGAGGGATTGACACTTTCTCGTGTGATTGGGGAGAATATCGGCCACGCCTACACGCCCGCCGCCATCGTCCGCATCAATGAAATGATGGACGCTCTGGCGCAGAAGGGGCGCGTAGCGTATCCGAGGGAGGTGCGTTTCACCACTTGGACGCTGAAATTCAACCGGATGCGGTGGGTGGTGGTGGATGGGTTGGAAAAGCATTGGGACCGGGCGAGGGTTACGGCGTCGGTGAAGGACGACCACACCTTGGTGGCTACCACCTCGGGCGTTTCGGCGTTGAGCTTCCAGATGGATGCCGGGGCTGCGTTGTTGAATCCCGCCGCGAAGGTGACGGTCACGCTGGACGGACAGAACGTGACGGTGCCGGGACCGCTTTCGGACGGCTCGTTTGTTGCCCGCTTCGCGAAGGCGGGCGGGAAGTGGGGACTGGCGTCGGACGACGCGGCCTCTTTGCGGAAGCGCCACGACCTGCAGGGACCGATCGACGACGCGTTCATGGATGCGTTCCTGAATGTGCGTCCGACGGGGACGCCGATGAACGACTTTGTGGGCAGGTGGACGGATTTCGAGCGCGATCACGCCGCGAAGCTGTGGCGGACCCAGATGCGCGGCGATGCGCCGTCGAAGGATGACACAGCAGTGACCGACGCCGACATCGCCAGGAACAACCTGGTGCTGTGGGGCGACCCGCAGTCGAACAAGGTGTTGGCGCGGATTGCGGACAAGCTGCCGATCCGGTGGACGGCGCAGTCGGTGACGGTGGGGGACCGGACGTACCCGGCGGCGACGAATGCCCCCGTGATGGTGTATCCGAATCCGTTGAATCCGAAGAAGTATGTGGTGATCAACAGCGGGATCACGTTCCGGGAGTATGCGCAGCCGAACAATTCACTGCAGGTGGCGTATCTGCCGGATTATGCCGTGGTGGATTTGACGACCCCGCCGGATGTGCGGTGGCCGGGCAGGATTGCGGTGGCTGGGTTCTTTGGGGAGAAGTGGGAGTTGGTGAAGAATGACGGCCAGTGAAGCCGCCACCTTCCGAGATCAACCGTTCGCAACCTGATTGAGCGGGATCTCTACTTTTTGGATGGCAGCAGAATCTCGACACTGAACTTCATCCACTGAATCTTCCCGTGGTTGTGATCCGGCGTGTCATCCGTGTGGCTGACTTTTGAATCTGTGATCCATATGCGACCGATACCACCAGCCGAAGTTCCCAGCTTTTCCATAGCTTCGGTGGATTTACGGCATTCGAGAAATCGTCGCACTCTCCTTCCGGTCGTGAAGGGACCACGGCAAATCGAGTTCCTCCACGGATCACGAAATCTATGGAGCGGGTGATGGACCGTCGAAACTTATGCCCGTACAAGACTTCGCCCGAGAATCAAATCGCGCCCTTCGCGCACACAGGCCTATATGAGCCCGGTTTCTTCTGCGTTATCCGATGCTCGGTCTGGCCCAATGCGCTCGATATGAGCACGGTTGCAATCAATAGCCTTGTCAATTTATTTGGCGGGAGCCGCCGCGCTGGGTGTTGTCGAGACCATCGAGATTCCAACTGGAGCGCTCATTGCCGCCGAACGCGAACTGGGTGGTGCCGAAAGTGGCGCTGGACAGGCCCTGGACGCCTGGAGCCAACAGCTGGAAGTTATAGATGTTGCGGGAGACGATCGGCAAGTCCTGGATTTCCTTTGCGCTCACGACTCCACCGACTGCCGATGAACCTGTGTCGGCGAGAGAGATGGATGCGTCCGCGGTCACTTCGACGGATTCCGCGCGCGATCCGACCTGCATTGTGAGATCGAGGCGGATCTTCTGGCCGGCCGCGAGCGCGATGCCGGACTGGGTGAAAGTCTTGAAGCCTTCGGCTTCGGCGACCACCTTGTAGCTGCCGACTTGGAGGAGGGGGAAGCGGAAATAACCTTCGGCGTTTGCCTTGGTCTCGGCAGCCACATTGGTCGCTTCGTTGCGGACGGAAACCTTGCCGCCGGAAATCGAGCCGCCGGTGGCGTCCCGGACGTAGCCTTCAACGGCTGCGTCGATGCCGTTGGTCTGGGCGTGGAGGCTGGTGGAACTGGATAAGAATATGAGTGCCGCAATCACGGCACCGCGAATGAATTGCATGGACTGTCCCCTTTGAGCCCACAGGTTAGCGATTTCAGACTTCAGGGTGATGACAATTGGGACACTGGACGATGAGAGATGTTGCGGTGGGCATTTCCTCCGCGTCCCATCCTGTAAAATGTGGCCAGATGGAACCGACTCCCCGTACCGCTTACCGGCTGGCAGCTTGGACCCCCGTGCTTTTCACGATGTTGTGCGCAGTCTCGTGCAATTCCCCCAGGGAGGCGACAAAGGCTCCGCCAGCGCCTGTTGGACCGATCGGTTCACCGATCGAGATCCAGGCACCGCTGGGCTTGCCTCCTGTTCCGATTCCGGCGGGCAACAAGCCGACTGCGGACACGGTGGCACTGGGCAAGAAACTTTATTACGATACGAAACTTTCGGCTGACGACACCGTTTCGTGCGCCAGTTGCCACGGTCCGGCGCACGGTTTCACGGATGGCGCGCCCGTATCCACGGGAGTGGGCGGGAAGCAGGGCGGTCGGAGTGCCCCGACGGTGTTGAACGCGGCCTACAGCCCCGTACAGTTTTGGGACGGACGCGCTGCCAGTTTGGAGGAGCAGGCGGGTGGACCGATCGCCAATCCGATCGAGATGAACCTGCCGCATGAAGCTGCGGTGCGCAAGCTGAATGCGGACGGCGAGTACCCGAAGTTGTTTGAGAAGGCCTTTGGGCCCGGTCCGGCAACTATTGAAAAGGTCCAGATGGCGATTGCCAGCTTCGAGCGTACGGTGATTTCGGGCAATTCCCCGTTTGACCGGTACCAGTTCGGGGGGGACAAGAAAGCCCTTTCGCCCGCAGCTGTACGTGGCTTGGCTATCTTCAAGGATGCGGCGAAGGGTAACTGCGTCAAGTGCCACACGATTGATGAAAAGTCGGCCCTGTTCGCGGATGGGAAATTCCACAATCTGGGTGTCGGCATGAACGCTGAAGGGGAACTGGCAGACTTGGGCCGGTACACCCAGACGAAGGTGGAGGCCGACAAGGGCGCGTTCCGTACGCCGACTCTGCGCAACATCGCCCAGACGGCACCGTACATGCACGACGGGAGTGCGAAGACGCTGCGGCGCGTGGTGGATTTCTATGTTGGAGGCGGGAATTCGAATCCGCAACTGGACAAGGATATCAAGAAGCTGGAGCTCTCGGGGCGGGAGCGGGACGATTTGGTGGCGTTTTTGGAATCGTTGACGGGCGAAATCCCGAAGGAAGTGTTGCCTCAATGAAAAAGCTGCCGTTCGTTTTCGTGGCGCTTGTATTTTCGGGCTGCGATTCCGCTCCAAAGCCGGAAAAGGCCAAGGCGCCAGTTTCGACAACAGCTCCAAAGGTGGAGTACTTCCACGTGGATGCGGCTACGGCCGGGGCCGTGCACGGTCGTGTTTCGTTTGCGGGTAAGAGGCCTGCCCGGAAAAAGATCGACGTCAGCGAGGACCCGATGTGCGCCAAAATGCATGCGGCGGGTTTGTACGACGAATCGGTTGTGGTGAATCCGAATGGCACACTGGCCAATGTTTTCGTGTACGTGAAGCAGGGTTTGGAGGGGAAGACTTTCGAGCCCTCCAAGGAACCGGTGGTGATCGACCAGAAGGGTTGCCGGTTTGCGCCGCGCGTCTTCGGGATCCAGACGGGACAGCCTCTGAACGTCGTCAATTCCGACCCGGTGACACACAACATCCACCCACTGGCGCAGGTCAACCGTGCTTGGAACCAGAGCCAGGATCCGCAAACAGAGCCTCTCAAGCGCCGTTTCCTGCAGCGCGAGGTGATGATCAAGGTGAAGTGCAATATCCATTCGTGGATGCGGGCGTGGATCGGGGCGGTGGAGCATCCATACTTTGCGGTGAGCTCGCAGTCGGACGGCAGTTTCGAGCTTCCCAATTTGCCGCCGGGGGATTACACTATAGAAGCTTGGCATGAAGTTTACGGTGTCCAGGAACAGAAGATCACGGTGAAGCCTTCCGGCAAGGAAGACGTTTCCTTCACCTTCAAAGGGGAATGACAGCTTGAGAATACCGATTCTGGCCGTTTCGACAGCCGCACTGGTCCTGTTGGCGGGGTGCGACAAGAAACCCGAAGGTCCGAAGGCTTACCGGATCTACGTGACGAATGAGACTTCGGGCGACTTGACGGTGATCGATTCCTCCACGATGAATGTGGTTGCGACGGTTACGCTTGGGAAACGGCCCCGAGGCATGCACGCGAGTCCGGATGGAAAGACGATCTATGTCGCACTGAGCGGCACGCCCGCAGCGCCTCCCGGAGTGGACGAGGACAGCCTGCCTCCACCTGACAAATCGGCTGACGGCATTGCTGTTGTGGATACCCAGCGCCTGATGGTGACGACGGTGATGAAGGCCGGGTCGGACCCGGAGAACTTCGACGTCAGCAAGGACGGCAAGTTCATCTACGTGTCGAACGAGGACCAGTCTGGGGTCAGCTTTGTCGACATCGCGAAGGGCGAAGCGACAATGACGGTGAAGACCGGCGAGCAGCCCGAGGGTGTTACGGTCACGCCGGACGGAAAGCTGATCTACTCGACTTGCGAGGAGGACGGTACGATTGCGGTGATCGACCCGGCCCAAGGAAAATTGCTCAAAGTATTCAAGGTGGGTCGACGGCCACGCAACATCGTGTTCCTGCCAGACGGAAAGTCGGGCTATGTGAATGCGGAGAACGACGGCGGCATCGTGCTGTTCGACGCCGTGAAGAACGAGATGGTACAGGCGATTGAAATGGGAACACCGGGTGAAGTCAAGCCGATGGGGCTTGTGCTATCGCCGGATGCGAAGAAGCTTTATGTCTCTACCGGACGCGGAGGCAAGGTGTTTATCGTCGACACCGCGACGAACAAGGTTGATGGGTCCATTGAGGTCGGCAAGCGCCCGTGGGGCATTGGGATTTCGCCGGATGGAAAGACGCTGTTCACGGCCAACGGTCCGACGCACGACATTTCGGTGGTTAACTTGGCGACAAATGCGGTGACGAAGAAGATCAAGGGTGGGACCGGGACGTATTCAGTCTTGGTTCTATCGAAGTAGGCTGTAGCGGCTAGTTTTTTTCGTTTTGATCACCCCGTCCAGGGCTGACTTGAGATAGAATGGACCGACCTTAATCGTTTAGGGAGTCCCGGATGCAAAGTTTGCAACGTTTTCTATCGCTGGCAGCCCTCGCGGGTTCCTGCCTGTTGGCACAAAGCAGTCTCAATCAACAGATTTCCGGCCAAGCCGTTGACGCCACCGGATCGGCGGTCGCCAATGTCGCGGTGACATTGACCGACCAAGGCACCGGCTTGGGCCGCACCACCAAGACCGACGAGTCAGGCAACTACAGTTTTCCCAACTTGCCAGTGGGCAAGTACACCGTGGCATGCGAAACGCCTGGGTTTAAGAAGGAAGTGATCGCTGACAACCCGCTGAACACGGAAGTGAGCATTCAGGTCAACTGCAAGATGCAGGTTGGCAGCCAGTCCGAGGCTGTGACAGTGCAAGCCGATGCCGTTGTGGTCGAGACGACATCCGGCGAACTTGGGTTTACGGTGACGGGTGAGCAGTCCAGTGAGCTGCAGCTCAACGGACGCAACTTCCCGGAACTGTTGGCGTTGCTGCCGGGTGTGTCCACGACATACAACAGCGGCTTCGGACTGTTCGGCGGTTACGGGGTGAACAATAGCGGCCAATCGATCAACGGCGGTCGTACCGACACCACGACTTGGAATTTGGACGGTGCCGACAACAAGGACAACGGCGGCGGCGGCAACAACTTCGTGAACATCAATCCCGACGCAATTGGTGAGTTCCGGGTTCTGACCTCGAACTTCAGCGCCGAATCGGGCACCAGCGCGGGTGCTGTGGTCAATATGTCGATCCGGAGCGGCACCAAGAATTTCCATGGCAAGTTGTACGAATATTGGCGCAGCGATTATCTAGCCGCGAGTCCCTACAATGCCGCGGCCGTGGGCAAGCCGATCATCCGCTGGAACAATTTCGGCGGCAATCTGGGCGGGCCGGTGACCCTGCCGTACACCAAATTCAACAAGAACAAGGACAAGTTGTTCTTCTTCTTCAGCGAGGACCTGAAGATCAACCGGATCGGGGCGACGACCACGTGGACGGTGCCGAACGCGGCATTGAAGACGGGTAACTTCGGCACGGCCGTGGTGCGCGATCCGTTGACGCAAACCCCGTTTCCGAACAATGTTATTCCGGCAAGCTTGATCAACCCGGACATGCAGAAGTTGATCAACATCTATCCGTTGGCCAACCAAGGCACTGCCAGCTATTCCTTCAACAAGACAACGCCCAGCAACGTGCATGAGGAAGTGCTGAAGGTGGACTACAACCTGAGCGACAACGACCAGGTGAACGTTCACTGGGCCCACGATACGTACCGGCAGCTGCAGAATACCACCAATCTGATCGAATACTACCGGAATATTCCGGGCCTGAACACGTCGATCCAGTGGAACCACGTTCTGAGCCCGCACTGGGTCAATGTGGCGCAGTTCACCTACACGGGCAATGTGATCATCGAGCAGAGCGAGCGCATCCCGAATGAGACGTTCATCAAGGATTTCACCCGCAAGGGTTTCGGGATCAGCCTGCCGACAATTTACAACGCGTCGGGCGACCTTCCGCAGGTTGCGGTTAGCGGTTATACGACGCTTTCCGTTTCGCCGCTCAGCTTCAACAATTTCAACCGGATCTTCGACTGGAAGGACGGTATTACGTACACCAACGGTCCGCACACGGTCAAGAGCGGGATTCTGATCATGCGGAGCCGCAAGAACCAGGACAATCCTCCCGCGATCAACGGACAATTTTCGTTCAGCACAGCCAGAACACCGACCTCAGGCCAGGCGTTGGGCGACGCATTGCTGGGGAACTTCCAGAGCTACACCGAATTCGGGAGCATCCGCCAGGGCTGGTACCGTTTCAGCCAAGTGGAGCCGTACATTCAGGACGATTGGAAGGCTACGAGGCATCTGACGCTGAACATTGGCCTGCGCTACGCCTACATGCAGCCGCAGTACAGCGCATTGAACAATACGGTGCAGTTCCTGCCGCAGTATTTCGATTCCAAGCAGGCGGCGGTGATCAATCCATCCAACGGACAGGTGATTTCGGCTCCGAATCCGTACAACGGATTGGTGATCCCGGGCAACGGCTTCCCGATTGAAGCAAAGGGCCGAGTGGCCCAGTATGCTGATCCGGCGGTCAAGGCATTGTTCCACGATCTCCCCAAGGGTGGCGCGTACACCCGGTGGAACCTGTACTCGCCCCGGTTTGGCTTTGCCTGGGATCCATCGGGGCATCAGACCACAGTGATTCGTGGCGGCTACGGGATCGCCTATGAGCGCATCCAAGGCAATTTCATCTTCAGCGGGATCAACAATGCGCCTTTCAACGCTTCCGCGAGCGTGCTCAATGGCGTAGTGACGAATCCTGGCGCGGCGGCGAGCGGTCCGGTATCGGTTCAGACGATCAGCAATTCCCACTCGTTGGATATGAAGGTTCCGCGCACCATGACGTGGAGCCTGGGCGGGCAGCGCAAGATTACGCGCACATCCGTGTTGACCTTGACGTATGTTGGATCGTCGGCTGCGAATCTGTCGTACTTGGATGACATCAACCAGGAGCCGATGGGGTATGGCAAGACCCACTTTGTTCCGGGCAGTACGACGACTTTGGCAAATGCAAACTCGCTGCGGCCGTACGCGGGATATGCCGTGATCCAGCAGTACAACTCGGGTGCGAATTTCATTTACAGCTCGCTGCAGTCGCAATTCCGCCAACAGTTCAGCAAGGGCGGAAGTCTGAGCGTTGCGTTCACGTGGGCGAAGGGCCGGACGGATGCGAATTCGTACAACTACCAGCCGATGGACAGTTACAACCTGAGGGGCGACTGGGGCACGTCTAGCTACAGCCGCAGCAAGGTGCTGGTGACGAGCTGGGTTTATCCGATCCCGTTCTGGCGCGAGGGCAACACTTGGTACAAGCAGATCCTTGGAGGCTGGCAGGTGAACGGTGTGGCCCAGATGCAGACTGGTCTGCCGGTAAACCTGACGATTTCCCCGGACCAGGCTGGTACCGGCGACGGCAACCAGCGTCCACAGCTCGTGGGCAATCCGTATGCGGGCGGCAATGTCGGCGGGAGCCAGATTCTGAACCCGACGGCGTTTGCGCTTCCAGCGTTGGGGACCTTTGGCAACTTGGGGGCGTTCAATATTTTCCTGCCGAACTGGATCAACATCAACTCGTCGTTGGTGAAGAGCTTCAAGATTCGGGAGGGGATCAAGTTGGATACCCGGATCGAAATGTACAATGTGGCCAATCATTTGGTCACGTCGTCGATCAACACGGGCAGCTTCAATGGTTACACTACCAACGCGACCACCGGGGCCATTACCAGCACCACGGCCAACTGGGGCGCGAAGAGCGGTACTACCGACCCTCGCACGATGCAGGTTACGATGCGGTTGAATTTCTAGTCTTTCGGGCTGGACCGGTGGGGAAGGGGGCCGCAAACTGCGGCCCCCTTCCTATTTTGCGGTGGCCAGAACGTAGAACATTGGAATACCGTCGTAGCCGGTGGCGTAGGGATCGATGACCGTGCCGATGGTAAATCCGGACTTTTTCAAGTCGTTTTCAACCAGTCGCGGCGCGATGTTGTGGTCGCGGGCTTGGTCTGTGCGGGATCTTTCGAGCAGGGCTGGCTTGAGGTAATCAATGATCAGGACCGTGCCGCCGGGTTTCAACGACTGCTTTACGTGGTTGAGGATTGCCTCGGGATGGTCAAGTTCGTGGTAGACGTCCGCGATGATTATGGCGTCCAAGGTTCCAGTTGGGAATTTGGGGTCGTCGGGTGCTCCAAGAACCAGAGTGACGTTGGTGATGTTCTGCGACGCCATTCGCTGCCGAACCTTGTTCAAGAGTGGCTTGTCGATTTCCTCGGCGTAGATGCGGCCTTTCGGCCCCACAACCTTTGCAAATCTGGCGGCATAGTAGCCATAGCCGGTTCCCAGGTCCCCTACCGTTGAACCGGACTTGAGGCCCATGGCCAACACGAGTTCCGGGATCTTTTCCCGCTTGTCGCGCTCGATTTCGTCGGCTAGAATTGCCTTGAGCGTTGTGTTGGCTGGCATCGGCTGGGCGAGGGCGAGTCGCCCGCAAATGGTCACTAGGGCGATCAGTGCCTTCATAGATGCCGTTTGAAGAACAGTTCAATGGTTCCGAATGTGACTGGAGGGCAGGGCACGCGGCGTTCAGGTTCATCCGGGCGGGCCTCGCGGATTTCTGCGGCTCGCGAAGGACCTTGGTCCCAATCGTTGCGGTTCAGGAAGCTGTGGCCCAAGCCGTCTATTAGCAACATGGTGGTGTTGTTGCCGGCTGCAGCCAGTGCGTCGAATAGGAGCGCCGACTGCATTGGTGGAACGGCTCCGTCGCTGGTGCCGTGCAGAAGGAGGAACGGCGGGGCTCCGGGTTTGACGTATTCGACTGGGTTGGCTTGTGCGGCCAGGTGGGGGACCGAGAGTAGGGGGGCACCCAGGAAGCGGGATTCAAAGGAGTCGGAATCCGACGCGGGGGGTAAGGTGAATGCTCGTGGGTCGATATCGAGGGGCGGCATTGCGTTCCGGTGGGCGTCGAGTTGGAGGAAATCGACGACAGGATAGCCTACGGCAACGGCCTGAACCTTACTGGAAAACCCGGCATACTCGGAATCCGGGCCCTCGAAGGTGCCGGGGTTGGAAAGAGCGGCCAGGGCTGCCAAATGGCCGCCCGCGGAGGAGCCCCAGAGGCCGATTCTGTTGGGATCAAAGCCGTATTGGCCGGCCACGGATCGAATCCATCGGATGGCCGTCTTGACGTCCTCGACGGCGGCGGGAAAGACGGCCTCGTCGCTGAGGCGGTAGTCGATGGAGACCATGGCGAAGCCGCGCTCGGTGAAGAAGCGGGCGAGGTCTGGGCCGGAACGGCGGTCCCCGCTGCGCCAGCCGCCTCCGTGGAGCCACAGAATGACGGGCAAGGGGCGCTCTTCCTTATCGGGGAGGTAGATGTCCGCGGGCAGGGGATTGCCCTGGGGCGAGGCGTAGACGACGGATTCGATCCGACTGACGCGGCATGGGAACCCTCTCAGAATCAACGGCGAAAATGCTGGCATCGAAATGCACTCCTGTCTTTGACCATCCCGCTAGTATCATACTCTTTGGCCCTTGCTTTTGGGGGCCTTCGATCCGAGTAGCCCTTCCGATGATTAGCCTGATCGTTTCCGTCTATGAGCATACTGCCACGCTAGGTTGGGTCTTTGAGGCCTTGGCTGCGCAGGACTACAAGGGCCGCTGGGAGTTGATCGTCGTCGACGACGGCTCCGATCCGGGCGTGCTGACGCTGGTGAAGGAGGCCAGCTGGCGCTACACGACGGATATGCGGTATGTCTGGCAGCCCGACGCTGGGCACCGGTTGGCACGCTCACGGAACAACGGCATTCGAATGGCCCGTGGGGAGTTGGTGGTTTTCCTCGACGGCGATATGGTGGTACGGGCGAATTTCCTGTCGGCCCACGCTGCGGCGCATGTTGCCGGGGAGAAGCGGCTGGTGGTGGGGACGCGTGAGAGATTGTCGATCCGGGGCGATCGGCCGCCCCAGGACATCGAAGCGCTGTTTGTGCTGGCGGACCAGGCATCGGTGATCGAGGGAATGACGTCGGAATTCAAGCAGCAGGAGGGCTGGGCCCGCTCCCGCAGTGCTTGGATGGCGATGTCGGGGGCAAATTTCAGTGCTACGGCTGGTTCGGGTTTGGCTTACAACGAAATGTTCGTTGGATGGGGGACTGAGGACAGGGAATTGGCTTGCTCGCTCATCCGGAAGCATGGGTACAGGATTGTGGTTTCGGATGCTACGCGGGCACTGCATGTGAAGGTGGAGACCCGGCCCACGCGGCGTGGTGTTTTGGTGACCACAGCGGCGTCCCAGGCCGCCGAAGCCGCCAAAGAGGCGGAGAATTTGTTCCAAACGATTCGGAACAAGTTGGTGTTTCGTCATCTGCATCCGACCGAGGACGTGGGCGCGTCGATGCGGATGATCGCGAATTGCTTGGTTGATCCGCGAACGGACACTTGGTATTTTGATGAGGAGTTGACGGACCGAAACCTGAACGAGGCGATCGAGGCTGCCGAGAGCTGGATGGATTCGCACGGCGTGCAGTACCGTGCCGGACGGCGGACGCTGCCTAGTGCCTAATGTTGCGGTTTGGCTGACACGATGGATTGGAGTCGTGCTGCCGCATAGGTGATCCCGAACGCCGCCGGAACACTGTGGACTTGCAGGGACGCCGCCTTGCGGTAGAACTCCATGGCTTTGGCGGTGTCGCCGAGCTTCTCATGGCATTGCCCGGTTAGGCTGAGGATGAATGGATCGTCTTGGAGGGCACCTTCGAGTTCCGAGATGGCGGTTTTTGGGTCTTCGGAATGGAACGCGATATAGCCGGCCAAGTAAGGCTGGTAGGGTTGCTGCTCGGGAATGCGGCCTTTGTCAAGGACGAGTTTTGCTCGGGCCATCCACTTGCGGGCTTCGTCGGGCTTGCCTTCGCGGGCCGATATTCGCGCCTTGGCGTGGTACCACCGGTAGGCCCAGAGGTCCGATCTGGCGGGGGTGATGTCCGGCTCCTGAATACCGGTTTCGTGGCCGCGGTTGTACCACTCGGCGGCGCGGTTGAGGTCTCCCGACTCGATGCAAATTCTGCCCAGTTCGGTGGCTGTTTCGCCTGCGGTGAAGAAGTCACCCGTCGTGAGGTAGTAGTCGAAGGCTTGGCGGCTGAACTTTTCCGCAGCCTTGCAGTCGGACGCAAAGGCGTACGAAATTGCCATGGTGCGGCGGGCCTTGGCCTTTTCCTGGTCCGTAGTTGCCGCCTTGATGGCGCGGTCGAGATATGCGCGGGCTTCTGGATAGCGGCCTTGGATATCTAGCGACATTCCAGCGGCGGTGTTGAGTGCGAAGGATTTGGGCGGGATGTCCTGGGCCCGGGAGGTACAGACCGAGAGAACGATGAGGACGGGGAGGAGGCGACGGCAAACCATCGCCTCCATTAGACTACGTTTTTCCACTTGGTGTGTGCCGGGATTGGCTACCACTTAGGCGTGGCCAACCAGTCCATGCCACCTTCGCCCCCGATTGGCGCTCCGGGGGGAGCATCGGGTGCGGGCATCAGCTTGGCGGTCTCGGCGGGACGATCCAGAAAGCGCTTGATGTCGCCCGAAAGCATTGCGCGCTGGGCTTGTTCGGGCTCATCCTTGCCCGGTTCAGCCTTCAGGCGCGCAGCAAGTTTCGAGAGTTTGAGGGATGCGAGCGCCCTGACCTGGGCATTTGGCGCACCTTGCGCGAGCCACATGACGCGGTCTACGAGAACGCGCTCGGTTGCGCGGCGGACTTCGGCCTCGTATGGACTAGCTGCTGCAGAGTCGAAGGTGGCTTTTGTGAGGCGGTCGATCACCTCCTCCAAGCCGGGGAGGGTGGGGTCGACGGCATGTTGGGCGACCATGCGGGCGGCACGGTCCAACTGCAACACAAAGCCAATTGTGACGTCCGAGGCCACCATGGCGGGGCTAAGGGGGTCGAAACCGTCACCGGTGGTCCTGGGGAAAAGCTCGCGGTGCTTTCCGAAACCGGGCGGACGGGGCGGGATCAGTTCGAGCACCTTTTTCGGTATGGTCAGCTCGGAGGGCTTCAATGTGGCGGCGAGAGCCTCCAGCGCCTTGCGCTGGTTTGCGGCCGACTCCCATTTGACGGCAGTGCGACCGTCGCCGCGCAAGCCGTAGATATAGTCGAGACCTCCGATCATGGATGAGGCTGACTCGACCGTGTAACGGTGGTACATGAAGATGGGTACGAGCGGCTCTTCGATTGTGGCCATGGGTGCTCCGTTGCGGATGGTCTGTTCCCCCAACCTGTCCAGTGCGGAGCGGCGCACCTTCATGAGCCGGTTGAGTTCGTCGGCTTGGTTCAGGCCATTGGACCACTGGTCGACCTTGGGGTTGGAGTCGGTATCCTGGTTGGTCATGTATCGGAGGTCCTGGGCCCAGGCGTCATTCAGGATCCTGGCCAACGGTGCGGCTTCGTCGCCGGGAGGGAGCGAGCGGTATCCGTAGTTGATGGCGACCTTGTCCCAATCGCCAATTTTGGCGGGGTATGCGTCGGAGATGTCGATCAGGCCATCGGCGGTCAGCGTTTCTTTCGGGTGTGGGTAGTCCATCACGGAAATCCAACCCTTTTCGCTGTCGTAATAGTTATGGCCAAGGCCGAGGGTGTGGCCGACCTCGTGGGCGGCCAGTTGGCGGATGCGCTTGAGTGCAGTCTGGTAGAGGATCTCGGGCTTCTCGGATCCAGTTTTGTAGGGGGAGAGGAGGCCTTCAAAAATCAGGTAGTCCTGGCGGTCGCGGAGGGAGCCGAGGGTTACGGTGGCCTTGATGATTTCGCCCGTCCGCGGGTCAGAGACCGAGGCTCCGGTGCTCCAGCCGCGGGTGGACCGGTGGACCCAGTTGATCATGTTGTAGCGGATATCCATGGGGTCGATGCCGTCGGGAAGGACGGCAACTTTGAAGGCATTGCGGAATCCGGCGGCCTCGAAGGCTTGGTTCCACCAGCTGGCTCCTTCGACAAGGGCCTTGCGGACGTCTTCGGGGGCACCGGGATCGACCCAATATTCGATGGGTTTCACGGGGTCGCTGACGGCTGCGGAGGGGTCTTTCTTTTCGAGGCGGTGGCGGCGGATGAAGTGGCGCACCATCGGTTCGCCGATTGGGGTGCTGTAGTCGACGTAGGTGAGGCCGCCGTACCCGGCGCGGGGATCATCCTCGCGGGGCCGATAGTGGGAATCGGGGAGTTCCACGAGCGAGTAGTGCTCGCGCAGGGTGACGGATTCGGCAGTTGGGGAGACGCTCGCGACAGTGCCCGAGAAGAGGCCGCCGCCACCGCGTCCACCGCCGCCACCTGTGCCGGCACCGATTTGGGGTGGTCCCTGGGTCGGGAATCCAAAGCCACCGCGACCTCCTGCCTCGTTGGCAAATGTCAGCAGGACTTCGATTTCGGAGTTCTTGGGGAACGCTTTGGTGCGCGGCATGTAGACCGCACTCCTTGCGGCATCGACCCGATATGCACCCGGGCGGAGGGCGGCACCGGCTCCGTGTCCGTCGCGCACGAAGAAGCTGGTGGCGTCGACCAGAACATGGCCGTTGGATTCAGCTCCCACGGTAAAACCCCAGAGCACGGATTTAGCGAACGAATCCTCCACGGACTTCCGCTCAGCCGGGTTGGAGCTGGAGGATCGGAAGGATTCGTTTGATGCCACGAGCATCACCTTGGGGCCAATCCGGCGGAAGGTGACAAGGCGGCCCTGACCGCTTTGGCCGCGGTCGAGGCCGATGTCGTTCGAGCCGAGGCCTGCGGCCAAGCCTGTGGTGAAGAGGAATTCGGAGTCAAAGCGGGGAATCTCAAGCCAGAGGGAACCTGCCCGTTCTTCCCAGTACAGGGGAAAGTACCCGTCGAGTTTCTGCATTCCAGCCGTGCGTTCCTCAATCGTCTGGGTGCGTCCGGCTGGGACCGCGGCTGCGGGAGGTCCGCCGCCGCGCTGGGCCAGTGCCGATGCTGCTGCGATGGCGAACAGAAGCGTAAATCGTGATCCGGGAACGTACATGGGATGAAAACTCCTTAGATGCGATTGTAGCCAAGTCGCTGTGGGCATTGGCGGAAGGAAATTTGACGCGGGCCTAACCTCGGTGGGGTCCGGCGCGGCGGTTTTCATGAGCATAATAATGGGCGGTTCAACTGGAAACAATGAAAACAGTATTCGTAGCATTTTTGACAACCGTCCTTGCCGTTGTGGCATCAGCGGCAGAGCCCCAAGTGGTGCCATTGTGGACCAACGGCGCGCCCGGATCGGAAGGCAAGATGGGCGACGAAAAGGTCCAAGTGCAACCTTCCGGCGAGAGGGTCATCTCCAATGTTCACAGGCCGTCCATCACTCTGTACTTGCCGGCGAAGGATGCCGCAACGGGTGTTGGCATCGTGATCGCGCCCGGCGGCGGCCACAGCACACTCTGGGCCGACCATGAGGGGCACAACTTGGCGGAGTGGCTCGCCGAACGCGGCATTGCCGGATTTGTGCTGAAGTACCGCCTTGCGCGGGAGAAGGAGTCGACGTACACCGTTGAGGGTGCGTCTTTGGCGGACACTGTGCGTGCGATCAGACTCGTCAAAACCCGTGCCGGAGAGTGGGGGGTAGATCCGGAGAAGGTTGGTGTCCTGGGATTTTCGGCTGGCGGCGAACTGGCTGCGCTTGCTGGAACGAGGATCGAAGCGGCAAATCCGTCGGCGGCCGATGCCGTGGACCGTGTGTCTTCCAAACCGGCATTTATGGGGTTGATCTATCCAGCTATCCCGAAAGACATGCCTTTGTCCAAGGACACGCCCCCAGCCTTTCTCGCGTGTGGCGAGAATGATCGGCAGAACATCTCCCAGGGTCTCCCGGAGCTGTACGTCGCGATGAAAAAGGCTGGCGCGCAGGCTGAATTGCATGTTTACACGAAGGTCGGGCACGGATTCGGGGTTCGTACGAACACCAAGGGCCCGGTCGCACTTTGGCCGCAGCGTTTGTACGAGTGGCTGGACTCGCGAGGGCTGCTCAAGAAATAGGCTTGCATTGCGTCCACGGGAATAGATCGGCGGATTGGTGACATAACTTTAGGGGTGGACGTAGATTCGTTGCCACCCCCGAAAGGTTTCGTCATGATCAACAAAAGCCGTTTGATATGCCTTGCGCTCGCGCTCAACATGATTGTGGGTGGGCTTAATGCTGCCCAGCCCGTGGTGGGCGGCAAGGCTGCCGATTTTTCCTTGACATCGTTCGACGGCAAGACTGTCGGGCTGTCAAGCCTGTATGAAAAAGGTCCGGTCGCACTGGTTGTGCTGAGGGGCTACCCGGGATATCAATGTCCGTTTTGCCAACGGCAAGTGCAGGAATTCGTTGAGCATGCTGCGGAATTCGATGCAGCTGGAGTGCAGGTTGTTTTCGTGTACCCCGGTCCGCCCGACGAACTGCAATCCAAGGTAGCGGAAGCGTTGACGGGTAAGAACTTTCCGGCTTCGTTCACCATGCTGCTCGATCCCGGTTACTCGTTTTCGAGCCAATATGGCCTTCGGTGGGATGCGCCGCGCGAGACGGCGTATCCATCGACATTTCTGATTGAAAAGGGCGGGACTGTGTTCTATGCCCAAGTTGCGCGATTGCACAGCGGTCGAACGTCGGCAGTAACGGTGCTGTCGTATTTTCCGCGTCCCAAGAAATAGCCATTGCCTACTGGTAGAAGTTGCGGTCCCAGGAGTGGCGGCGAAGGATTTCGATCTCCGCATCGTCGAGGGGGCCCAGCGCGGCGGCGGCGGTGTTGGCCGTGACGCTGGACAGGGACCGCATGCCGGGGATTGCAGTTGAAACTGCAGGGTGGGTCATGCAGAATCGGAGGGCAACTTCGGCTATTTCCTGGGTGGAGGTGCGTCCGAGGTCAGCGAGGATCTCGGCTACCTTGGCAGCAACCTCTGCCTTGCGGTCCCCCCGGAAGTAGTGGTTGCGGAAGTCGCCCTCGGGGAAGACCGTGTCGGTGTTGATGCGACCGGTGAGCGAGCCTTCGTCGAACGGAACCCTTGCGAGGACGCCGGTGTTGTGATTCAAGCAGGCGTCGAAGAGTTGGCGCTCGGGCGACTTGTCGAAGACGTTGTAGATTACCTGGACGGTGTCTATGAGTCCGGTTTCGATGATGCCGAGGGCAGTTTCAGGCTGGTGGTCGTTGATGGAGATACCTACGAAGCGGACTTTACCGGTTCGCTTCAGGTCTTCGAAGGCGCGGCGCCATTCATCGCATTCCAGCCATTCCGGGTTCCAGACGTGGAGCTGCTGGAGGTCGACGCAATCCATGCCGAGGTTGCGGAGGCTGGTTTCGGTGGAATCGATGATGTATTGGTAGGGGAAGACTTCATCGATGGATGTTCCCAGGCGGGCGGGCCAAACGCGGTTCATAGGTGGAACTTTGGTGGCCACGTGGACGGTCCCGGAGGCTTCGCGGACCACCTTGCCAACGAGCTCCTCGCTCTTGCCGTCACCGTAAGCGAGTGCCGTGTCGATCAAGTTGACGCCGTTGGCGATGGCAAGACGGAGGGCGGCCAAAGAGGAATCGTCGTCGGCACCAATCCACTGTTTGCCACTGATCCCCCAAGCACCGTAGCCAAGGACGGAAACATCGAGGCCGGTACGGCCCAATTTGCGCGTTTGCATTCGCCTTCATTATAAGGCCCGATTCCCGATACAATCGAGCTAGATGCCCATGCGCAAGATCCTGTTCCTGATGTTGGTGTGTGTGTTGGAAGCCTTCGGTGCC
>CAITMP010000615.1 GCA_903893525.1 uncultured Acidobacteriia bacterium
TCGTGTTTCTGATACCCCAGATGGTGGTTCATCTCGCCTGCCAGCATCCGCTCCACCAGCGCCTTGGTCAGCTCCTTGGCCAGACCATCGGGTCCTATCAGGCTGCTCCCGCTGGTCGCGATCAACTCGTCTATTAGTTCTGTTCTGATTGCCATTCGGTTCTCCTATCGTCGTCCTTTTTGGAGAACCGCGTTTACACAAAGTGCTGAACACCCTCCCCCTCGCGGCGCAGACGCGAACCAACCTCCCGGCCCCTTGGCTGCAGTCCGCGGCAAATCACCCTTGCAGCAGGCTCAAATACTCCCCTAGGGTTGCGTCCAACCGCCCATGGAGAAAGGCTTGGAACGGTCCCGTGTCTTCTCGGCTGTCTCGCCGCATGGACGCGTGTTCCAGAGCGTCCAGATAGGTTTTCCTGTCTTCCGGGCGCACGGCAACGGGCGGATATCCGCCACGGATCAACAGAAGGTTCATCAGCAACCGCGCGGTGCGTCCGTTGCCATCGGAAAAAGGATGGATTGCCACCAGGCGGAAATGAGCCTCAAAGCTGGCGGCAGGCTCCGGGGGTGCCCCGAGCAGCCATTCGCCGTATTCCCGCATCAGCGCCGGGATCTTGACGGGGTTGGGAAAGACGACGGGAGAGCCGGCGATGCGGCGTGGAAACCTGCTGTAGACACCGCCGATGTCGGGCTGGCTCCGAAAAACAATGCGGCGGTGAAGTTCGCGCACCATGGCCTCATCCACTGGGGTGTCCCCGGCTGCAACCTCGCGCATCCAGAGAACGGCGTTGTAATGGTCGACCGCTTCCAGATGGTCGCGCAAAGGCTTCCCTCCCACGGTGATCCCGTGCTCGATGAGTTCCGCGGTTTCCCGCAACGTCAAGGTGTTGCCCTCAATGGCGTTGGAGGTGTAGGTGAGGTCGACGTCGTAGGATTTTTGCAGGGCCAGCAACGCGCCACCGGAAAGGGGGCGCAGCGCGTCCAGCTGTCTTTTTTTTTCGGCAATGGCGTACAAGATGTTCTGCGACATGCCAGTTGGTTGGGGCTGGTTGGTTGGGGCGGCGGAGTCCATTCATCGCGGCTGGCACCGATCCGGTCCTGCGATCCGCAAGCCTGCGCTGTTTCTTCGCCGCTTCCTCGTGGCGTCTTCGTGGCTTCCTCGTCCGCGCGTGCTCTCCAGTTTCCGCCACTCCAGTTTACCTTCCAGCGAAGTGGCGGAGATTGCCGAGGGGCTGGGCATCAGACCGCGTCGCGTTCGAAGAATTGCGGACCGTTCTTCCGGAAGACGTGCAAAGAATCGGTGAGACGCATGAGGGTCAACCCGTGGTCTCCGATCCTGACGGGTGGAGGGTGGCCGGCGGATGGCCCCCCTCTTACCGATTCACGGGTCGGTGTTCGGGCTACCGGGGATAGCCGTAGTAGCAGCCGGGGTCCTCGTGCCAGTAGCCCCAGCGGTCGTAGAAGCCGCAGGGTGGGGGTGGAGGGGGGTAGTAGGCACGGTTCCCGTATCCAAACGCGCCGTTACCAAGAACGATGCCTGGGCGGTAGGATGGGCGGACCACGATTTCGGGTCTGCGGTAGCGGTCCCGGTCCCCATCCCTGCCGCGGGCATAGCCGCGGTCGGAGTCGCGGTGCCGTTCGACTTCCACGCGGCCGCGCTCACCTCGCCATTCGGCGAAGGTGGTGGTGGGCACTGCGAGCATTGATGCGGCGAGCAGCACCCCAGCCGTTGCGGGCTTGACGAGAGCTGCGGTTTTCTTGAGAATTGTTTCGATTGTGCGTTTCATCTCTGTTAGCCTCCTTGTCAGGCTGTGCCCGATAGGGATGCAAGCCGGGAGCCAAAACGCATGTCGTTGATAAATATGGACTTGAGTGCTCTCGTAGAGCTAATCTGGAAGTCCATTACCACCAGGGTGGCCGGGAACCACCAATTTGCCTACCAGCTCACCGGGACGCCGGGGGTCAGTTCCCAAATCTTGGTGTCCGGTGCGAGCTCCTGCAGTTTCGACGGTCGTCCCACCAAGGGCGGGAAGGTGCCGAAGTGCATGGGGATCACCATTGGAGCCTTGAGGAGGCGGCAGGCGAGGGCGGCCTCGCGGGGGCCCATCGTGTAGAGATCGCCGATGGGGAGGAATGCCAGATCCGGCTTGTAGAGTTCGGCGATCAGCGCCATGTCGCTGAAGACGGTGGTGTCGCCGGCGAAGTAGGCGACGCGCCCGTCGGGGAAAGTCAGAACGTAGCCGGCCGCCTCGCCGCCGTAGACGAATGATCCGTCGTCCTCGGCGATGCCGCAGCTGTGGATGGCGTGGGTCATGGTGACATCCACGGAGCCAACGCGCTGGGTGCCGCCCTTGTTCATGCCTGCGCAGTTGGCGACGCCTTTGCGGCCAAGCCAGGCGGCGGTTTCGTAGATGGCCACCACGGTTGAGCCGAACTTGGAGGCGAGGGGTAGAGCGTCTTGGATGTGGTCGAAATGGCCGTGGGAGATCAGCATCGTGTCGCAGCGCTGGATCTCGAACCCGGCCGGATACGAAGGGTTGCCGGTTGTCCATGGATCGAGTATGAGCGTTTCGCCGCCGGGCAGCACGATCTGGAATGTGCCATGTCCGAGCCAGGTGATTTCCATGGGAGCCGATTGGGTGGTTGGCATACGTTCACCCGCGATTATGCCACGCCCACCGCTATCCTGAAAAGGTGCCCCACCAGACGCCCCTGCGGCAGCCCGTGGATTGGAGCCGGACCTTTGTCCCCACCTTGCGGGAGGAGCCGGCGGGAGTGGAATCGCCCACCCGACGCCTGTTGGTGCGTGCCGGCTACTGCCGGACCCAGGTCGGCGGGGGATTTGCGAATCTGACCTTGGCGGCGAGGTCGCTCGCAAAGATCGAGCGGATTGTGACGGCGGAACTGGCGGCGCTCGGCGCGCATGAAGTCCGGCTTCCGGTTTCCGAGGCGCTGGAAATTGCCAGGGCGGAAATGCGCAGTGCGCGGCAGATGCCGCAGCTGTGGGTCTCGCGGCTTACCGGTAGTGCGGGGATCGGCACCATCTCGTTCGATGCCGAAGCGGCCGGACTCGAAATCTCGTACCGCAATCTACGCGTTGCGTTCCGGAAGGCCTTGTCCCGGTGCGGCGTGCACGTGGTCGAGGTGGAAGGTGGCTTTCTGGCTCCCTGCGAGGGCGGGGAAGACCGGTTGGCGAGGTGTCCGCAATGCGGCTACACCGCCAATTTGAATCGAGCTGCGGCCAAAGCGCCTGAACCTGTGGTGGCGGATCCGGACGGCGACATGCCTCCGGAACCGTTCCATACGCCAGGCCGCAAGACGATTGCCGAAGTTGCCGAGTTCACCGGCTTGCCCGGCTCCTCGCA
>CAITMP010000616.1 GCA_903893525.1 uncultured Acidobacteriia bacterium
CCCTTCACCTGCCGGGCAGCCTTGTCGTCGAACGATTGGACCTTGCCGCCAACCACCGGCGGACGCTCGATCGAGGCATAGAGCATGCCCGGACGTTTGATGTCCATACCGAACGTGGCCTTGCCCATGCAGATATCCGCGAGGTCGGCGATCTTCGATTCCTTGCCGATGTAGCGCCACTCGCTCTTCGGCTTGTACTTCACGTCGGCGGGTTTCGGGACGGGGAGCTTGCCCGCAGCGGTCGCCAGGGCACCGTAGCCGAGCTTTTTGCCCGTGGGGGTGTGTACCACTTCGTGGAACTTGCCCGCGCACTCCGATTCCGGCACGTTCCACTGCTTGGCGGCGGCGGAAACCAGCATCATGCGCGCAGCGGCACCGGATTCGCGGAAAGCCTCGAAGAAGCCGCGGATCGACTTCGACCCGTCGGTGTTCTGGTCGCCGTACGCCTTGTCGCCCAGACCCTGTTCGATCTTGACCTTGCTCCAATCGGCATCCAACTCGTCCGCCGCCACCAAGGGGAGCGTGGTGCGGATGCCGGTGCCCATTTCGGAGCGGTGGGTGACGATGTAGACGGTACCGTCGGGCTCGACGCCCAGATAAATGCTGGGGCGGAGTGCCGAAGACGCGGCCTTGCCGTGGTACTCGTTCGTATCGGCCCAGGCTTCCTCCGGGAGGATGCGGGCGGCGAGCACGAGCGCACCAGCGGAGAAAACACCGCCGATCAGGCTGCGGCGGGATACGTTCTCGATCAGGCCGTTTTCGATGTGGTCGCTCATGCCATTTCCTTTCCAGCGGCATGGATTGCCGAACGGATCCGTTGGTACGTGCCGCAGCGGCAGATGTTGCCGGACATGGCGTCGTCGATTTCCTTGTCGGACGGCTTGTGGTTCTTCTTCAGCAACGCCGCAGCCTGCATGATCTGGCCGGTCTGGCAGTAGCCGCACTGGGGCACATTGGCCTCCATCCAAGCTTTCTGGAGCGGGTGCTGGCCGTTGGGCGACAATCCTTCAATGGTGGTGATGGATTTGCCGGCGGCATCCTTCATGGAAGTCTGGCAGGACCGGACGGCCTCGCCGTTCTTGTGGACCGTGCAGGCCCCGCAAAGACCCGCGCCGCAGCCGAACTTGGTGCCGGTTAAGTCGATTTCGTCCCGCAGGTACCACAGCAGGGGCATTTCGGGGTCGCCGTCGAACGACCTCTCCCGCCCGTTGATTTTGAGCTTGATCATGGATCTCCTGTTTCCATACTATTCTTCCACAAGTGGGACACCGTTCGGAGGTGTATTGCCCGCCATCAAGGGTTACAATCCTGAATAGAGTTTCCAATGCCAGTTCTCCTTGCAGAAGCGTCCGTTGCTACCGCCACCGCCGCCACAGCACAACCACCGCGCAAGCGTTGGACCCGTGCGGAATGCACAGCAATGGTGTCCGTGGGGCTGAACTTGAACCGCTACGAGCTGGTGGAAGGGGATCTGATCAACCAGATGGGGAAGAACCGCCCGCACATAAACTCGGCTGTCCTGATTCAACGATGGCTCCTCAGTGTGTTTGGAGGGCTTTCCGTTATTCAGGAGGGTCCCATCGACGTCGCTCCAGAGGACAATCCGACCAACGAGCCCCAGCCCGACCTTGTCGTCCTAAAGCGGGACATTTCGTGCTTCACTGAAAGCAACCCCAAGCCTGAAGGACCTCCACTTGGTGGTCGAGGTGTCCG
>CAITMP010000617.1 GCA_903893525.1 uncultured Acidobacteriia bacterium
CGGCCACAGGATGCCATCCTGCCCCACAAATCCTTGCAAGCTGGAAATAAGTTGGGGCAGGAACACAACACACGCTGGCAAATTGGGCTGCTAGCTGGCGATAGTCGGACCGGAACGCAGACGCCGAAGACCGATTAGGCCAATGCCGGTCCCCAGCAGGAGCCACGTGGAGGGTTCGGGCGTATATTCGATCTGAGCATCGGCAGTTAGAGTTCCCGCGCCGATCTGGTTGGTGTAAGCGTTGTCGTCGAACAGCGAGTAGCTCAACTGGATCTGAAAGACGTTGGAGAGCAGGTGCCCGTAGGTATCGCCCTGGGGGAAGTTCCAAGTTGCAAGACCTTGGTCCGATCCGTTGTAGGCGAGTGTGTAGACCGAGTTCGGGCCGATCAGGATGTTGGCGGCATTGAACTGGTATGTCGCGAAGAGCTCGGTAAAGTTGCTGGACGGGCCGAAGCGGTAGACGGGGGTATCCACGAGGCTGAACAACTGAACGCTGTCCACCGAGAGATAGCCGGACGTTTCGTTGTTGAGTGTGAAGCCCCAGCCATTGATTCCGCCGCCGTTACCGTTCAGCGGCGTGGGATTGACAGTGAAGTTGGTTTCCGCCAAGGCCGCGGTGGCCAGGAGAGCGGACAGAAGCATGTATTTTAGGATTTTCATGGTTGTCTCTCGAGTGTTCCTGTGTTAGCGGACGACGTTGCTGAGCGTGATCGAGTTGGTGTAGCCGTTGTCACCCGCCAGGTTGATCCGGAACTGGATGCGCGCGGTGGGCGAGGCCGGGAAGATCACCGATACGGGAACGGTGGACGATTGGCCGGGGCTGAGCGCGGGGTTGGCGAGCGCCGCCGGGTAGTTGGTGCTGCCGAGCGTTACGGAAGCGGTGGCCGGGCTGACCGCTACGACCTGGACGCTGGTTACGCGAACGTTGGTGATGGCTCCAGTGCCGGAGTTGGTGACCTGCAGGGTCCAGATACGTTCGTTGGGCAGCGCGCCATCCGCCCTGGCCGCAATGATGGCCGTAAGGAGCGGCGCTCCGATGGCGGAGAAGTTTGCCGTCACCGACTTCGGGCCGTCCATCAGCAGGGAAAGCGGGTTGCTGGTGGAGGTGGTGGCTCCGGTGAAGTTGCTGAAGGTGAACCCGGAGGAGGGGGTCGCGGTGATGGACGCGCTGGTGCCGGCGTTGAGGTAGCCGCCTGCGGTGACCGTGCCGCCGAGTCCGGCTGAGGTGGTCAGCAGGTACTGGGTGCCGAAGGTTGCCGTATAGGTGGTGGCTGCCGGGGAGACCGTGATCGAGTGGCTGAGAGCGCCCGAATCGCTCCAGCCGGAGAACACGTACTGGGTGCCTGCGGTTCCGGCCTGGGTGGCGACGGTGGCGATGGTGTGGCTGCCCGCGGTCAGGAGAACCGAGTAGGGAGCGGTTTGGGCCGCGCCGCCGTCGATGCTCACCTGGAGGCCGGCGGGGCTGGTCTGCAGGGTGACGTACTGCGCAACCAGGGTGACGGTGAACGACTGGTTGACGGCCGAGGCCGCTGCGTAGTTCGAATTGCCAGCCTGGGTGGCCTGGATGGTGCAGGTTCCGGAGGTGGTGGTGAGAGTCACCGTGCCGCCGGAGACAGTGCAGATCGAGGTGGTGAGCGAGGAGAATGAAACCCCGAGGCCGGAGCTTGCCGTCGCCGAGATACCGAACGCCGCGTCTGTGTTGCCCTTGGCGGAAAGCGCGCCGAAGGTGATGGTCTGCGCCGCCCGGGTCACCGTGAAGCTCTGGTTGGCCGCCGTCGCTGCCGCGTAGTTGGTGTTGCCCGCCTGGTTGGCGGTGATGGTGCAGGTGCCCCCGGCGATCAGAGCAACCGTTGCGCCGTTGGTGCCGGAAACGGTGCAGACGCCGGTGGTGGCGGAGGTGAAGGTAACCGGGTTGCCGGAGGCGCCGCCGGTGGCGCTGACGGTGACGTTCGTCCCGAACGCGGCCGGGGAAGGCGCGGCACCGAAGGCAATCGTCTGGCCCAGGAGACTGCTCGCGTAGACTTGGATGCCGCCGTGGGAGAGCATCAGGGTCGTTTGCGAGCCAGCAAAGCCATTTTCGCCCCAGAGGACTTCATTGCAGCTGTTGGCGCAGTACGAGCCGTTGAGTGTGACCCACGGGTCCTCGGCATTGCCCGCTCCGCGGTACAGGATGTTGCCGGTGATTGTGGAACCCCGGTCGGTGCCGTTTTCGCCGGCGGAGACCCAGGTGATATTTGGAGTGGTGACGCCGCCTGCCGCTGCCACAATGGCAGTGATATCGGAGAACTTCGCCACGCCCCAGTACAAGCCGTCCCCGGTGGTGAACAGAAGTTTGTCCGGCGCGGCGAACGACTTCCAGAAATCGACCCCGTTGTTGGAACTGCAGGTCGCGGACAGGTTGCAATTGCCCGTGAACATGGCATTGGTGATGTACGACATGTTCCCGACCTGGGTCCAGGTTCCATCCAGCGGGTTGGCCGCCGGGAAGGTGCTGTTGAACTTGAGGATGCGGTTGCGGAAGTAGTCGGCGACGTAGAGGTTTCCGCGCGCGTCCAGCGTGATGCCGAACGTGGGGCCCTGCCCGTAG
>CAITMP010000618.1 GCA_903893525.1 uncultured Acidobacteriia bacterium
CCAAGCGCAAGGACTACATCCTTGAAAGTACTGGTACTGGCGCAGTTTTCTTCGATTTCGACGGCGACGGCCACGAGGATCTCTTCATCGCAAACGGCACTGTCGTGGACCCGAAGGCAACCCCGCAGCCCTCCCAGCTCTACCGAAACGATGGTACCGGGCACTTTACCGAAGTCGCCCGAAAGGCCGGTCTCTCCAAGACCGGATGGGCCCAGGCGGCATGTGCCGGAGACGTTGACAACGACGGACACCCCGACATCCTGGTCACCTACTACGGCGGGAGTGTCCTTTATCGAAATCTGGGAAATGGAAGATTTGAGGACGTAACCGCGCAGGCCGGCCTAACTGGCGACAAAAAAAATATTTGGAATTCGGGCTGTGCACTCGTCGATTACGACCGGGACGGGCTGTTGGACATCGTCATCGGCAGCTACCTGTCATTCGACATGGCCACGGCGCCGAAGCCTGGATCGGGTCGCGACTGCCTCTGGAAGGGTCTGGCCGTCTGGTGCGGCCCCCACGGCATGGAGGGTGGACTGCCTGTTCTTTACCACAACAACGGGGACGGAACGTTTACCGACGTATCGGCGAAGTCCGGCCTGCTCGCGGCTGGACGGCGGAACCAACTGGGTGTTGTAACAGCGGACTTCGACAATGATGGCTGGCCCGACATCTACATTGCGTGCGACCAGACACCCAGCCTTCTATTCCGGAACAAACACGACGGAACCTTCGAGGAGATCGGATCGCCCGCCGGCGTGGCCTACAACTCCGATGGGCGCTTGCAGGCCGGAATGGGCGTGGCCGTCGCCGACTATGACGGGAACGGCTTTCTGGACATCGCGAAAACCAATTTCTCCGGCGACAGGCCATCCCTGTTCCGTAACGAGGACGGCAAGTTCTTTGAGGATGTGTCGGAGCAGGCCGGATTGGGGAGGAACCAACTGCTGGGCTGGGGGATTGCGTTCCTCGACGTGGACGAGGACGGTTGGCCGGATTTGGTGATGGCGAACGGGCACGTATATCCAGAGGTGGACGGATCGGCGGTTGGGGAGACGTACAGGCAGAAGACGCTTCTGTACAGAAACTTGGGGAATGGGAAGTTCGACGATGTGACTGCATCTGCCGGTCCCGGATTTGCGCCGCTGCGGCCGTCGCGCGGCTTGGCTATCGGGGATGTGGATGGTGATGGACGGCCCGAAATACTGATCGTGAATATGAACGAGAAGCCCGCGCTGTTGAAGAACGTTGGGACTCGCGGCAATTCGCTGGCGATCCGCCTCACGGGGACAACGTCGAACAGGAGTGCCATCGGAGCCAGGATCACGGTGGAGGCGGGGGGACGGAGGCGCATTGCCGAGGTTGTGGGTGGCGGTAGTTATTTTTCCCAAAACTCGCTCACGCAGTATTTCGGTTTGGGCGCACTGAAGAGCGTGGACAGGATAGAAGTTCGGTGGCCCAACGGCCAGACCCAGACGTGGGCCGGCGCGGAGACCGGACGCACCGTCCACCTGATCGAAGGCAGACCCGAAATGGCCGGGTCCACGTTTGGGCTACCCCGGAATTAGAACGCCGGACTGTTCGGGTCACAGATCTTGAAAATTTTCTTTTGAGCGCACTAACCTGAAACAGAACAATCACTTGCGAGGCAAATAGACCCGCGTTGGGAGTGCTTCACGGCCCGTTTTCCAGTCCCCTGCGTGGGAGAATTCCGGCCGAGGAGTATTACATGTTTCGACCACAGCTAACCCGGCTGCCGCTAGCAATTGGACTCGCCGGAATTCTCGCCGCCCAGACCCAAGTGGATCTGCGCACCCAATCCAAGAGCGTCGATTTCCAGGGCGCATCGATGACAAGACCAATCCGTACCGCTGCGTCCCTCCCGGGCACCTGCAGCGTGAATGAGGTGATTCTCCTGACCACGGGGGCGGCGGGAAGTAATCTATACGTCTGCCTGACGGCCAACAATTGGGTGCCGCAGGGGGGGGCCGGCGGGGCGGTCACGATACAAAACTCCGGTACAGCAGTCGGTGCCAGGGCCACCCAGAACTTCGCGCCCGGCAGCGGGATTATTAGCGCGATTACAGATACCGGCACCAGGCTGAACATCCAGCAAACAATCGACACCTCATTCATCGCGACGAAAGCGTCGGTCCAAGCGGGTGGGGCAGTCCTATGCCAGTCCGCGTCAGCATCGGGTTCGGCCTATACGTGCGCGATGAATCCAACTTTGTCGCAATATGTGACTGGAATGGTTCTGAACTGGCGGCCGGACGTCAATGGAACCGGTGGCCCCACGACGTTGAACATAGACATCCTCGGCGCTATCCCGTTGGCGAAGGCGGACGGCAACAACCCTGGATCTTCAGACATCCTCGCTGGCCAAATGTATCCAGTTTGGTATGACGGCACCATATTCCGTATCCTCGGTGGAGCCACCGGCGGCGGCACCTCATCGGCACCCTCAACCCCGGCGGCGATAACGTCCGTCGGCGCCGGGGGCACAACGGTCGTGACGGGGACATCGGAGTGGCACGCCCCGCTAGCGGCCTGTTCCGGCGGCGCAACGGTCCTTTGGAACAATCCGCCATCGGGTGTAACCGCTGCAACAGGCGACGGCTGCACGGGAACAAACGCGAACGAAGGCTACGCCGCGTTTGCCAATACCGGTAACCCGTCGTTGCAAACATCCTTTGTACTTCCCAGGACACTCACCGGCCGGGCCGACGTCTACGTGACTTATCTCAGTCCGACGGCCTCCGGAACATTCTCGGTGGCTATGGATGCCAGCTGCACATCAGCGGATGGAAGCTCGACAAACGATCCAATCTTTGTCAGCAGCAGTTTCTTCTCGGCCGGAAATGTCACCGCACCCGCAACGGCCAACCAGCTGGGCACAATCACGGGCACCGGAATCTTGTGGCCCACCGGCTGTGTGGGTGGAAGCCGGGTGCATTTTCGATTGATCAGAACCGACACCACGGGAACGGCGGCGAAAGTCGATCTCTCCGAGGTTGTGGTCGTGATGAGGAGGACCCTGTAATGCGCAAGGTGATTGCAATTCTCCTTCTTGCGAGCACCTCGGCGGTGGCCTGGGATGTCGGCTTCAACTTCCGGAGTACCGTTGGATACGTCACGGATCCTGTGCCGACCGTGATGGCGCTATTTGGCTCCACGAACTATCCCACCACCCGCACCATCAACGGCCAGTCGGTAACCTTTGGTTGGGAAACACTGGGTTCCGACATCTCGACGCGGGACCGGATTTCGTCGTGGGATCCCAGACTGGCCGGTATCGCGTGCCAGTCGGACGCCTCGTTCAGCGTTTTCCGCGTGGATCTGCCCGCGAGTGGAAGCTACCTGCTGGGACTGGCGATGGGTGACGCGCCAAATCCGAGGTCCAGCCATGTGGAGTTCCAGAGTGGCACTAGCACCGTACTGGTGGTCCAGGCGACCAATCCCTACAATTCGTTTACCGATGCGACGGCAGCGGGCAGGTACTTTTCAGACTGGCCGAGCGCCAACGCCACGGTCCAGCGAACCTTCACGTCAACAATCTTCCGGTTGAAAATCGGCGGCAACTCGGACGGAAGCTACTCGTGCATCTCACACCTTCGGATCACCTCGGCACCAACTCCACCGTCCACTGCAAGGCCGTCGCAGTTCATCCTGCAGTAAGGGAAACGGCGCTTGTGAAACCAGCGCGCGCGGGGGCCAGTGAATGCCTACCGCGCGCGCTGGCCGGGAGATGCCGAGCCAGACGCAGACGAAGCCGCCTTCAACAAGAGGCTGCCGGCGATCAGATACACAACCGAGGCCATGGCGATCGAGCCCCCCAATCCGTATTCCTTCGACAACAATCCGATGACGATTGGAGCGCTCCCGCCTCCCCCCAGCCAACCGACGGTGTTCATGAGTCCTGCTGCCGTGCCCCTGGCCTCCGGACGGACCAGGTCGAACATCGAGGCGAAGATGTTGGCGTCGTACAGCCCTTTGAAAAAGCCCCATGCCGTCAGCGCCCCGATCAGCATGCCTGTCGAATGGGTCATCCCGCAAAGCACCACGAACGGCGCGCCTCCGAAGACACCGATGGCCTGCACCAGCATCCGTCCACCCGGCGTCTTTTGCCGCCATTTGTCGGCCATCCAACCGCCTGTGAGCGACCCGCACAGGCTGGCCATTTGCACAAACAGAGTCGCAGCCAAGCCCGACATCGCCAGACTCATATGGAACCGATCGAAGAGAAACTTCGGCATCCAAGTGAGGAGCACAACGGCCACGAAATTTGCGCAGCAGAACGCAGCCATCAACAGCAACGCGCCAGGCGACGCAGCCAGGATCCGCACTGTTTTGCTGAGCGGCAAGTTTAGGGCAACATCCACGGATTCCGACTGCCCCCGAACCGGTTCCCGCAGCCATTTCGCCAGCACCAAGCCCAACAAGATCCCCAAGCCGCCAAAGACGACGAACGACCAGCGCCACCCGTAGACTTGGCCGATCCATCCCGCGAAAAACCCGCCCGCGATGGTGCCCACATAAACGCTGGTCTGGTGGATGCCGATAGCCCGCGACCTCGTTTCAGGTCCGTGGTAATCGCTCACCAGGGACATGGAGGCCGGGAAATAGAATGTCTCGCCCAAACCTTCCAAGGCGCGCATGAGGAACAAGCCGGGGAAGGAATTCACGGCCGCCGTGGCGGCGCAAATGCCGCTCCACGCATACAAGCCGCCCAGAATCGCGGTCTTTCGGCGGATTCTGTCCACGATGGCCCCGGCAAAAACGCCCCCCAGCCCGTAGACCCACGCAAATGCACTGCCTAGAAGACCCAGTTGCACGTTGTCGAGGGACATCGCCTTCTGCAGCAGCGGGAACACCGAAAAGATCGCCTGCCGATCGGCGTAGTTGAAGAAGGAGATCGCCCACAACATGGCGACAACCTGCCACCGGTACGCCGAATTGACCGACCCCGAACGCCCTACCGACGAATCAGCCATACTTCCGCCACCTGAACGCCACGTCCGTTGCCGCCGCCACCGGCTGGCTTGGTCCACTCCAAATTCAACTCGCCACCCGCCGTCGCCGATGCCGGGATGTCAAATTCGACCAGTCCCATCGGGTTTGATTTTTCGCGGAACGGGTGGATCTCGACACTGCCGTTCGCCACCAGCCGCATCTTTGCCTTCGACGTTCCATTGCCGTAGACCACCCGGATCTTGTACTTCGCCGCCGGGTCCAAGCCGTCATAGTGCATCTTCAACGGCGTATCGGCCAAAGTCTCCGCCACCGTGAACCAGGACACCCGCGCACCCTGCTGCGGGGAACTTCCGAAACCCATCATCGGTGAACGCAGGAAATCCGGATCCTGTGCGTACGGCTCGCCCGCTACCAGGTGCGGCTGCCGCGTCGCATCCCCCAAATCGTCGTAAAATCCGCCAGGCCCCGGATTCGTCCATTCCACAATCCGGTTGATCCCAGCCAACCTGGACTTTTCATCCGCCATCGCCCGCACCTGCGCGAATTGCTGCTTCAACCAGACCCGGTTGTTCAGCGCAAAATCAATCGCGTCCAGATTCGCACCCCGCCCGAGGCCGATCGCCTGATACCGGGGCACACTCAGCTGCATATGGATGCTCTGGAACAGCGCCTCGGCAAGTTCAAACACGCGCGCCCTCAGGTCCCTTGCATCGGAGGTGAGCGGATCGGTGTCCAAGATCGCCTCGGCCTCGTCCATCGACTTCACCGACCCCGACAACTTGCCAGCCCGACCGAGAGCCGCATTCGCGCGCGCCTCCTGTTCGGTCTCGATCAACAGCCGCTGCCGCAGAAACGCGTCGTAATACGCACGGTACAACAACTGCTGGAATCGCCAATTCAGCCGCAACTGCGGAGTCGCCGTGCGCTCAACCGACCGCAATTGCTGCAAGGTGGTCTCGACATTGCCGTTGGTCGCGAGCGGCCCCCGCCAGTTCCGCTCCAGCGAAAGAATCGACTGGGCAAGCGCATCGGCTTGGTCCGCCCCGAAGAAGAAGCGGCCATAATCCCGCAGCACCTCCGGCAGACTGGCCTCGGGATTCCACCCCAGCGCCGACCACACGAACTTGTTCACATCGTCGTTGCAACCCTCCGAGTAAGTCACAAAACCTATCGAAAACTGGTTGTACTTGCGGAAGATCGCGGCCTCGTCGGTCGGCCGCGGATTGACAACCTCGCGGGCCTCGGTTGCCGCATAGGCGAAATCCCAGGACGGCACAGGGAACTCCGCGTTGATGCTGTGCGTGATATCGGGATAGAACCGGATCGGGTATTTCGCAGGAGTCCGCGCCCGCAGTTCAGCGA
>CAITMP010000619.1 GCA_903893525.1 uncultured Acidobacteriia bacterium
ACCGACTACAGCTCCTTCTGCGACCCCACCCACAAGCACCACCTGAATAGCTTTTCGTTCCGCTATTTCGGCCCCGATGATGGCGGCTTTGGCTACTACACAGCTGCCAAGTTCCAACAGGTGAAGGTGCGGGTGAAGCTGCTGGCGCTGTGGCGATATCTGGGATTCGAGTTCCTGGTGAACCGCTTCACGAGGTTCCGCAAGTTCTGGGAGTTCTACCTGTGTTACGTCGTCCGCGGCAAGGTGATGGAGTTCGAATTCTCGCCCATCGGCCCACCTGTGGCACCACGGAGGCCGACCACTCAGAAGCGCGGCGCTTGAATGGCGCTCCTGTTAGAATTTCGATAGGGGATTAGCGTGACTGAACTCTCGACCGAACTAGAATCCTTTGTGCAGGCCGAGCCCGCGGAACGTGGCGTTAGCGCGAGCAGCTACGTTGAATGCACGCTTTCGGAAATAGCAGTCAGGCGTCGCCAAGCCTCGGAGTTTCGAGCCGAGATTTCCCGGAGAGTGTCCGCATTGGACGCCGGGCGTTCGGTTGACGGCGAAGAAGTGATGGCCCGATTGATCGCTGGGTTGCCACCGCATTGAACCGTTTTGTTTTTGGCGAATTCGTCGAGATGGATCTGTTGAAGATCCGCGAATACATCGCCGAAGACAGCCCGGTTGCGGCTCGCCGGGAGATGATTCGTTTCATCAGCGCGTTCCGGTCTCTTGCTCGGAGGCCGGGATTGGGACACAAGCGGGAAGACCTGCCGGACCCGGATCTCCGAGTCTGGCCAACCGGAGCCTACCTCGTTGTCTACTGGCGAGGCGGAGACCGATTGAGATCGTCGCAGTCATTCACGGTTCAAGGGATCTTGAATCGGCCTTGATCGGTCGGGTTTGATGCAAGCTGTGATCCTTGTCAGCGTTCGAGGTCGCCGTTCGAACCAATGCCAAGCCTCTTTTGGACAGGCGAGCTCAGTTCCGAGCGCCCTATAATAGGCGTACGCGGCAGCAAAGGCCGCAACAAACGCGATAAACGTGTGAGGAGCGAAGCTCGCCAGAAGAACGGATGCGCCAACCCCAATAACCGCGACCTCCAAACCTGCGAGAACTCGCATCGGTGATGGAATTATCGAGTCAACCAGGTCGTTCATGAATTCCTCCCGGTCGATGCCCGGATGGGTAACGAGCGCGATGAGCAAACCGAGTGCAGCTGGCGGAATCGATCCTGCAACCCTACAGACCCAGTCCGTAGGGGCGTAGGTATCAACCGTGAAAAACCCTGCCGTCCCGAGCGGCGTTCCCCAGAGCACCGAACGATAGAGAACCAAGAATGCGTTCCGGCGACTTCGGAAGAGTAGCAATGCGTGTGACGACGACACCACGATTGCGGATAGGGCGGCGAGCACATTATGGGGCAACTGATTCCAAAGCAGGGCTCCGGTTGTCAGGCCTAGGATGATGACCTTCGAACCAGCCCGAGGAGACGAACCACCACAGCGGGCCTGAGACGAACTCCACCAAGAACTCAACTAGCCCCGGACGGAATTCTTCAATGAACCACTCGCCGATTCAGCCGAATACGAGGCATGCCAGGAAGAAAAACATCCAACGTCACCTTCGGGGAACGTCGTCCCCGCCTTCGAGATAGTCGATCAGGTTGTGCAAAGGGACGCGCGTACCGATAAACACGGGCACCCGCCCAGAATATCCGGATCTCGATGTATCGGTTCCATGTTGGTATGCTACACCTTTCGATATTCCAGCGGAAACTTTGTCTAAGCCTAGTCAACGGATCAATATCGAGCGCAGGTCTTAATGGACTGGACTTTGCCACAATGAACCTCCTCGCCCCCCTCTACACCCTCGCGGACCGAATCCGCTACCGGATCCACGGCAACCTCGGACGCCACGGTGAGGACCTCGCCCACCGCTACCTGCGCCGCAACGGCTACACCGTAGTTGCCCGGAACTGGCGGCCCCCAGGCGGCGGCGGCGAGATCGACCTGGTGGCTTGGAAGGGCGGCACGCTGGTCTTCATCGAAGTCAAAACCCGCGCTACGGACTCCCCCAGTGCCCCCGAACGTGCCATCGACCCCGACAAGGTGATCGCGCTCCGCCGCACCGCCCGCAGCTACGTCCGACGCGCGGACGCCGACCCCTCCAAAGTGCGCTTCGATGTCGCTGCCATTAGCGGAGAGGTAATCGAGTACTTCGAAGACGCATTCCCGTTCTCTGCCTAAACCGGCGGCCACCGCAACCAAATGGAAATCCGCCCGCCAACCCACTTGAAGTCGCTATAATAGCGGGTTGGGGTGCGTCCCCGTACATGCTGGACATCAAGAAAAAACTCGAAGACGAAATCACCGTACTGCAGTACGAACTGCGCAACGAGTTGCCGAAGGAAATCCTCAAGGCACGCGCCCACGGCGACCTCAGCGAAAACGCGGAGTACCATGCGGCCAAGGAACGCCAAGGCTTCGTGAACGCCCGCCTCGGCCAGTTGCAGAAGCGGCTCGGCGAGATCTCCATGATCGATCTCACCAAGATTCCTCGTGGCAAAGTGGGCTTGGGCTCCCGCGTGGTGGTATTGGATCTCACCAAGGACGAAACCCTCACCTACTACTTGGTGACCAGCGAGGAGGCCGACGCCCCGAACGGACGTGTTTCCACGAGTTCACCCATCGGCAAGTGCATGTTGGGCAAAGAAGTGGGTGACACGGTCAAGCTGGTCGTTCCAGGCGGTGCCCGCGAACTCGAAATCCTCGAACTCATCACCATCCACGACTTGACCAAGGGCGAGTAGCCGCAACCCAAACAAAGGATCCATGACGCTATCCACCGGAATCGGCCGCTCCGTCGGTCGCATCATAGATGCCATTGTCTCTGTGCTGGCGGCGATGCGCGTACATCCCAACATCCTCACGTCGGTAGGTCTTGGCATCAACATCTGGGCGGCCGCTCAGTTCGCCTTTGGCAATTTTTTCAACGCCGGACTCATCGTCATCTTCGCAGGCCTGTTCGACATGCTGGACGGTCGTGTCGCGCGCCTCACCAACCGGGTCAGCCGATTCGGTGGATTCCTCGACTCGGCTCTCGACCGCTATTCGGACTTGGGTGTTCTGATCGGACTTCTGGTTTACTACGCCTCGATCAACCGCTTCCTCTACATCGTCGTGACGGCCATTGCCATGACCGGGACCGTGATGGTGAGCTACACTCGCGCCCGTGCCGAAAACACCATCCCGAAATGCAAAGTGGGCTTTATGGAACGTCCGGAACGCGTCGTCCTAGTGGTGATTGGAGCATTGTTCAACCACATGGCCCCGGTCCTGTGGATTTTGGCAACCTTCACCAACATCACGGCGCTGGGTCGGATCATGTTTACCTACGGCGAAACCAAACGGCTCGACGCTATAGCCCGGCACCCGTAGTCGTAATCGTAAGCCGCCCGTGCTTCACGCCCTTGGTGCTGATCAGTGCCCCGGCGATTTTCTGAACGGCCCCCGCTTGCCCCTTGACGATTAGCACCTCCAAACAGTTGTCGTGGTCCAAGTGCACATGGATCGTTGACAGGATGTTCTTGTGGTGGTCATGCTGCAAGTCCGTCAGCTTTTCGCCCAGCATGCGGACATGGTGATCATAGACGAGCGTCACGGTACCCACAACCTCGGCGTCGACGGATTCCCAGGATTTCTCCACCAACTCCTCCCGGATCAAATCCCGAAAGGCCTCGGAGCGGTTGGTGTAGCCCCGATCGGCGATCAACTGATCGAACTTGGCAAGCAAATCCGAATCAATGGCCACGCCGATACGGGCTAGTTCGCTCATGGCTGGAGCCTAGTGGCCTTCACTGACGTAATTGCGGTTCCACTCGGGAATGTACACCGTAACGTCTCCAGTCACAACGGCTTGGCAACCCAGTCGCGAGTTCAGTTGGAAGTCGGCGGCCTGCTCGACACGGTCCAATTCGTCATCCTCAGCCTCGGAAAGATTGTTGACGCCCTGCTTGGCAACCACGTGGCACGTAGTGCAAGCGCAGCTTCCACCGCAGGCATGCTCCAAGTGGAAGCCAAAGTTCATGGCGATATCGAGCAATGAGCCGGGCAGACCGTGGTCCCGGTAAGGCAGCTTGCCTTCTTCAAATTCAAACGTTTCGTTGGCGGGGAGGAACGTTACCTTGATCAGTTTTGACACTTCCTACATTGTAACGGGCACGAAAGTTGTTGACACCGGCCAGCTCTAATGTTAATTTTTAAGCATGGAGAGAAATTTTCCGCAGGCTGATTTGAACCTCAGTCGTCGCGAGCGGCAAATCATGGACATCCTCTTCGCTGCCGGACGTGCCTCGGGCCAGGAAATTCTGGAGCGGTTGGCGGACGAGCCATCGTATTCCTCGGTCCGGACCATCCTCCGGGTTTTGGAACGCAAGGGCCATGTCCGCCATGTGGAGGAAGGATTGCGCTATGTCTACCTGCCGGTGGTGGCAGCGGAGACCGCACGCAAGTCGGCGATGGAGCGGATCGTTTCGACCTTCTTCAACGGCTCGGCCCGGGCTGCGGTTGCCGCATTCCTCGACCCCGCCGAGGAGCGACTGTCCAAGGCGGATTTGGATGAACTGGAAATGCTGATACAACAGGCCAAAGTAAGAGCGGCAGGAAAAGCGGGTGAGGAATGATCGTTCTATTACTCAAGGTGACATTGCTGGCCAGCCTCGCGCTGGCGTCAGACCAACTGCTATCCAGGCGCGGGGCGGCACTGCGGCATCTTCTCCATGCGACAGCATTCCTTGCGATACTGCTCGTGACCCTGACCGTCGCACTGGGCGCGCGCGCTACCCCGTTGCCGGTGCCTGGAGCGGTCCGAATCGTGGTGGACGCGGTGCAATCCCCAGCCCTGCTGGGTGCCAGAATCGGCAGCGCGTTCTCCCACTGGATGCCGGTTCTGTGGCTTGTTGGGGCCCTTGCATTCCTTGTTCGGCTGGCTTTGGGCCACATCCTGGCCACCGTGATGGTCCAAAAGGGCGTCCGTGTTTGCACCGCGCTTGAGGGAATGACAGTTCCGGTCATTGAGGCGGACGTGCCGGGTCCCATCGTCACCGGGCTGCTGAGACCGGCGATTCTCGTACCCCGAAGCGCCAAGGAGTGGCCGGAAACCTTCCTTTTCGCCGCGTACCGCCACGAAATGGCACACGTGGAGCGCCTCGACCTTTGGACTACGCTGGCAGGCCAGTTGGCATGCGCCATCTATTGGTTTCATCCTCTGGTCTGGGTCCTTGCCCGCCGCATGCGGACGTTGCAGGAATTGGCCTGCGACGATGCGGTTCTCTCCTCCGGTTTCGCGCCGGTGGCTTACGCGGAGGCACTGGTTGCCGTCGCAGGTCAGTTCACATCAACAACGTTGCGTACCGGAAAGGTGCAAGGGTGCCATATGCTCACAGAAAAGACTCTAAAATCAAGAATCGCGCGGCTGGTGGACGGTAGCCTCCGGCGCGTGGACTCCGCCGCAACCCTGCGGCACGCCAGCATGGTGTTCGTCGCAGTTGCGGCCTGCATCGGACTCGCCAATGCGGGCCCCCAACAGGCATCCGCTGACAAGGCCTATGCCGAGGGGGCTTTGAAGGTCGGCAACGGCGTTACCCCGCCCAAACTGCTGCGCAAGGTGGATCCCAAGTACACCGAGGATGCCCGCGCCGCAAAAATCTCGGGGGCTGTTTTCTTGCGGGTAGTGGTCGGTACAGACGGCAAGGCGCATGACATCAACGTCATCTCCACCATCGACCCTGGCCTTAGCCAAAAAGCGGTGGAAGCCGTGCAGCAATGGGACTTCCAACCGGGCCAGAAGAACGGCCAATCAGTGAACGTCATCGCCCAGATTGAAGTGAATTTCCGCCTCGAGTAGCATTCAAGACCGGGCGTCCGAACACGGTCGGACGCCCCGTTCCCCTAGACGTTGCCTTTCCGCATCTCCTCCGCCAAGTACTCGGATGCCCGCATCGAGAGCGCCAGAATCGTCATAGTCGGATTCTGCCAACCGCATGTGACAAAGCTCGAACCATCCACCACGAAAAGGTTTTTAATGTCGTGGCTCTGGCACCACTTGTTCAAAACGCTGGTCTTGGGATTGTTCCCCATCCTGGCCGTCCCGACTTCGTGGATGCTATACCCCGGCGGATAGAACTTGTCGGTCTTGGACAGGATTTCCCACCCGGCATCCTTGAACAGCTCCTCGAAAGTGTCGGCCGCATCCTTCGCCATGGCGAATTCGTTCGGCGTATCCTTCACGTCGATGTGGAGAGCGGGAATCCCCCAATCGTCCTTCACGTCCTTGTTGATGCGGACATGGTTTTCGAATCTCACGGTGCGCTCGCCGTAGATGCTGCCGGACACGCACGAACCCTGATAGCTGTCCAGCTTGGACTGAAGTTCCTCCCCATAGGCTGCAAAATGGTTCGGACTGGCAGACCCGCCGCTACCGATAATCGCGCAGTATCCCTTGATGAAGCTGCTTTTCTTCGCCTTCGACAGGTTCCGGAACCTCGGAATGAATGCACTACCGCCCATCATCCCCGGCTTGGCCTTTCCATCGCGCGCCTCGGGTACCGATGCCACTACCGACACGCCATAGATCTGGTCGTGGAGATAATGCCCCAGCACGCCGCTGGAATTCGCGATTCCAGAATTCAGCAGCAAACGCGTCGATTCCAGAGTGCCGGCAGCAAGGACGACCACTTTGGCAGCAACGTGCATTTCGCGCTTCGAGTGACGGTCTATAAAGAACGCACCGTTGGCCTTCCCTGTCTTCTTGTCGACCGTGATCTCGCGCACAATCGCGTTCGAAACTACCTCGAGTTTGCCGGTATCGACCGCACCTGGCAGCAGTAGGTTGATCGAACTGGCGAGCCCGCCCTCGCCCTGGGACGATCGCATCTTCGATACGCCGATGCCTCGGGCCTTGCACAACTCCGTCACCTTTTGGATGGTCTGGGAGTCCGGCGGATAGGTCTGCTCAATGAAGTTGCCGTCAGGAAACTGCGGC
>CAITMP010000620.1 GCA_903893525.1 uncultured Acidobacteriia bacterium
GCACCGAGCCCCCCGGAAAATTCATAATCTTGTAGATCGCAATTGCGCGGACCAGACCCATCCACTGCGACGCCTCCAGCTCATACTTCGCCGTGTACCGACGAACCACCCCGGTCGCCTCAGCGATCAAGTCCGTCAAAGGCTGAGCCAGCCCACGATTCGCGCGACCGCGATACAGATCATCCAGCTGCTTCTGGGGAAGCAACAGGTCCGACTCGGTAAACGTGGGCTGTGCCATAAAAGAAAACCGTGGTAGGGCGAGGCTCCCGCCGAGCCGTGGCGGTCCGGAAGAGCCCCGCCCCGTAACCTATTTAAAAAAGGAAAACAGAGTCACCGCCGGAATGGTACCCACCCCATTGGTCACCGTGTGCGTGTTCGCATTCACGATCGATTTCAGCTGCACCCACTGGGCATCGGCAATGCCGGCATTGGCGGCGCTGAAGTTGGTGAAGGCGTACACCGGCGTGGTCCCGTTCAACGTGATGGTATGGGCCACGGTGGTGGTGGAATAGTTCACCCCATCGGGGCTGAACGCATAGTTGAGAGTGATCGTGGTGGTATCACCCGAGTTCGACCCGCAGAACGAGCCGAAGGAGGAGAACCGCCCAGGAGCGGGCAACTGGAAGACGGCATTCGTGGGATTCACCGTCGACGAAGCCGCGACAGTGGCCTGGACGCCCGGAAGCGCCAGCGACGTGTAACCATAAGCGCCCCCCGGAGCGACCGACTGGCCGAGGCCGGGCAAGGCAATCGCGAACAAGGCCGCGACCGCAACCAACACCAACGATAACCAACCAAACACTTTCTTCATAAACATCCTTATCAAGTTCGAGTTGAAATGAGCGACCCAATCGCAGAAACGCCGCGGAGCAGCGTTTCAATGGGCCGACCGCAGGTCAGGCAGTGACGAGGAGTTGACCGCTGGCAGCCTGTCCGACAGCCACGCCGAACATGAACGCGACGCGCATATAGGCAGCGCCGAGCTTGTGATCGATGAACTGGGTCAACATCACCGAGACACCCGTGTCCGGATTGGTCACCACGGAAGTCACGCCGCCGCCGGTGGCACCAGGGAACACCTGCGTGTAATCATTCGGGAGACGAACAGCCATCAACAGCGCATCCGGAGTGAAAGCAACCCCAGTGAGATTGTTCGTCGAAGGCAAGTTCGGCGCTTCGATCGGTTGCAGGTTGGCAATCATCGGCAGCTTATACTGCTCGATCAGCGACCGGTCCTGGAAGGTCGCCAATTGGATCAACGTTGCGTCGTTCTGGAGCTGGGCAAACACCGGAGTATTGGCCAGCAACGTGCGGTTCGACTGGCGAACACCACGCAAGGTCAACTGTTTGGCGATTTCCACCAGCGTACCACGACTGGTGGCAGCCACAGAAGCCTTGGTCGAGTTCGTGAAGTTGGCCGTGGTCAAGAGCGCATACAACGCATCGACCAGCGCCTTTCCGATGGCGTAGTGAACCGGCTCCTCTTGTTCACCGAACAGCAAGCGGCGAGTCGAAGCCAGGTCATTGGCCCCGTAGGTGATCTGCACCGCCTTGTGATTGTTCAGTACGACAGTCACATCCGTATCCGTCACATCACTGGAGGCATACCCAGAAGAGGTGTTGAAGTCAGTCGCCGTGAGCGCGGAGCGGATACGGGTCCGGATCGTCTGATTATAGCTCGCACTCTCCGCGCTAAAGTCCGTGGTGATCCGGCTCAACACCGGAAACTCAAACTTCAGGAAAGTCAGCGAACGTTGGACAACCAGGTCACCCACCAAGGTGCCCAGGGTGTTGGCCGCTTGAATCAGGACCTCATTGTCCTTGTTGAATACCGGCTTGATCGACTTGGCGAAGATGGCCGCACGATTGCCCGGATTCTTTTCCGCAGCATAGGCCCGGAGAACCGTCCCGATTTCGTCGGCCTGCACACTGACACCCGAGGCCGTGATGCGGGTACCCACGGCATCATTGCCGGCGAGGCCCGCGAGCAGCTCGGCATTGGCCGCATCGGCCACGATGGAATCCACCCACCGGGCCTGAATCTGAGTCGCCTGGGGAGCGATGGCACCGCGAGCGACAGCAGCCCTCACGAGGTTTTCCGCCTCGGTTTTGCGTGCCGCCTTCAGCGCATTGGCCAACCGCACGTTTTCCGCTTGCAGCGCAGCGATATCCGCCTGGGGCGCAGCCCCGGCAGCCGTCACGACCTGGGAGCTTGCTCCACTGGTCGCAGTAATGGCGGTCGCCGCCGCAGTGGCGGTCCCCGCAGCGGCAGAGCCGCCAGTATTATTCTCGTTCATAACGTTATGTTCACCGGCCCCGGAACCGCCCGTGGCCAAAATTGCATTTTCATTTGCCCCTCCGGAGGAGCCGCCCGTGGCCAAAATTGTTTCTTCGTTCGCCCCTCCGGAGGAGCCGGAGGAGGCAAAGAGGGGTTGAATCGCCGCGAATGCCGGATCGTTGACCAGCCCGCCCATATTGAGCGGAGCCCCGATCACTTTTGCGGGATTCGATTTATCGATCAGGAACGCGGGACTGAAGGCCCGATACTCTTTCCCCAGGATCGCCGCCTTGCCCGCATCCGACCATTCCACACGCGCATAGACACCAGCCGCCGGCTGGTCCTGCCACGAAAATTCCAGAGGCCACGCCGACGCCTTTTCGCCCGCATGATCAAAGTCGAAGAAAGGCCGCTGAGCGGACGCCGCCAAGTGCCTGCCC
>CAITMP010000621.1 GCA_903893525.1 uncultured Acidobacteriia bacterium
GCCACCGACCAATACGAAGATCTCGCCGCACTAATGCGGACAAGGAAATAGAAATATTATGATGACCCTCAAGACCATCCAACGCTTGTTCGTCCTTGCAGCATTCGCCTGCGCCGCCGCCTTCGCGCAGACCGACTCCGGGTCCATCCTGGTTCTCGTCGCGGACGCGAGTGGCGGCAGCGTCGCCAAGGCGCAAGTTGAAGTTTCCAACAGCAATACGGGCGGGGCGATTTCGCGCGAATCCGGCAGCGATGGCTATGCCACGTTTACGCCAATGGTCCGCGGCACCTATTCCGTCCGCGTGACGGCTTCGGGATTCCAAACGTACAAATTGAACGACCTCCAGTTGAACGTGGACGAACGCAAGTTGGTCCGGGTGCGGCTCCAAGTCGCCACGGTGTCGGAATCGGTGGAGGTTACGGCGTCCACCGCGACCATCCAGTCCGAACAGGGCTCGCTCGGGCAGGTGGTGGAGGGAAAAATCGCGGTGGAACTGCCGCTCGCTGCACGCCGGTACACCGAGTTGGCACTACTCGTCCCAGGAGCGACGGAGTCGACTCTGGACCCGACCACGCGGGGTGTGGGCTGGTTCAACGTCAACGGCAACTACCAGACGCAGAACAACTTCGTGATCGAGGGCGTCGACAACAACCAGGGCACCACGAATGCGCAATCCCTCTCGGCCCAGGTGGTGCAGCCCTCGCCCGACGCGATTGGCGAGTTCAAGGTCCAGACGAACGGCTATTCGGCGGAATTCGGGCGCTCCGCGGGTGCCGTGGTCAATGTGGTGCTGAAGTCGGGCACGAATAGGAATCACGGATCGGCTTGGTATTACAACCGCGACAAGGCGTTGGCGGCCACGTCGTGGACGTCGAATCTGACCAACGCTGGCAAGCAGGATCTGCAGTGGAACCAATTCGGCGGCACTTTCGGCGGGCCCATCGTGAAGAACAAGGTGTTCTACTTTGCGGACTACGAGGGTTTCCTGCAGAACTTCTCGAACCCGTTCCTTGTGACGGTGCCGACCGCGGCTGAATTGCAGGGCGTCTTCTTCCGCAACATTACCGACCCCACCACCAACACCCTGTTCCCGAACCGCACGATCCCCGCGTCGCGCTACGACGTGCTGGGCAAGAAACTGGTGGACCTTTATCCTGCAGCGAATCTCGCGGGCAACATCGCCTCCAGCGGCCAGACCACCAACAACTACGGCGTCCAGGCGCAGGGAACCGAAAAGACCCACAAGGGCGATCTGAAGGGCGACTACAACCTTTCGAGCAAGAATACGCTCTCCATGCGCTGGAGCTACCATCGCCAGGACATCTTCCGCGATGGCATCCTTCCCGGCTTGGCCGACGGGGTTGGCAACCAGGGTGCCCAGTTCAACGTGAACCAGAACTACGGCGGAACTTGGACCCGCACCGTGACCCCGTCCCTGATCAACAGCTTCCGGCTCGGATACACACGCACCTACGCGTACTTCAACCAGGCGACGGCGGGAAAGACCTCTCCCGCCGATTTCGGCTTCAAAGGAATTCCGTCGAGCGCGATCCTGCCCGGTTCCGCGCTGCCGCTCATCGCGGTTTCGAACTACAACCAGCTGGGAACGCGCAACTTCCGCCCGCAGTTCCAGAAGCCGGAATTGATCCAGGTGCTGGACGCATTGACCTGGGTGCGCGGACGCCACACCGTGAAGGTCGGCTTTGAAACGCGCCAGAAGAACAATTCGTTCCTCGATTCCACCCGAACGGTTCCAGCCTACACCTTCAATGGCAACTACACCGGCGAGGCGTTGGCGGATTTGATGCTGGGGCAGGTTTACCAGTTCGATGCCAACACGCAGGCGATCGTGGAGCAGTTGCAGAAGGCCTACGCCGGTTACATTCAGGACGATTGGAAGATTACGCCGAACGTTACGTTGAACCTCGGGATGCGCTACGAGTACACGACTCCCTACTACGGTGCGAATCCGAACAAGAACATCAACGTGGACCTGAAGACCGGCGCGCTGATCAATGCCAAGAGCCCGACCGATTACCTCGTGAACCCCGATTACAAGGATTTGGGTCCCAGGATCGGAATGGCTTGGCAGATTCTGCCGTCGAAGCTGGTCTTCCGCGGCGGCTTCGGAATCTTCTACTCGGGTGAGGACATGTCGGGCTCGGACGTCAACCTACCGTTGAATCCGCCGCAGTTGATTCCGGTGACGATTGTCCGCCAGGGCACGGGCCCGGCTCCCTTCCTGCTCTCGCAACCGGTTCCGTCCGGGATTTTCGACACCTACAACTCCAGCATCGTGTCGCTCCGGGCACGCGAAGCCGATTACAAGGCCGCCCGTGTGCAGCAGTTCAACGCGGCGCTGCAGTACTTGCTGCCGCTGCAATCGTCCTTGGAAGTGGCCTACGTGGGCAACCGGGGCTCGAATCTTCTGGCGGAATATGCGGCCAACCAGACGAAGTTCGGCGTCGACGGCAGCATCGCCGCCAACCGGCCGTTCCCGCAGTGGTCGGCGATCCAGGTGGGGGCCACGCGCGCGGATTCCTGGTACAACTCGCTGCAAGTGAAATATGAGAAGCGGCTCAGCCACGGCTGGTACTCGCTGTTCTCCTATACCTATGCCAGCGCGCTGGACGAAGCGGGTGCATGGGGCGCGGGCAGTTCGCCGCAGTATTTGGACAACTTCGCGTCGGACCGTGGTCCGAATTCGCAGACCGCGCGCCACCGCGCGACGTGGTCGAACGTCTATGAACTGCCGTTCGGGCGGGGCCGCCAGTTCGGCTCGCACTGGAGCAAGGTTGTGGACGGGTTCCTGGGCGGCTGGCAGCTTTCGAACATCCTGACGACGCGGACGGGTTTGCCGGTGAACGTGAGCCTGGCCACCAGCGGCACCGATCCCAACACCAACCAGACCTACCGCTTCTTCAGCCGCAACGGCGGCGGGCTGCGTCCGAATCGGACCGGCACGGGCGTCACCAACACTGGTGCCGATCCCAAGGTGAACCGCCTCGCGTACCTGAATCCGGCGGCGTTCTCGGTTCAGACTGTCAACACGGCGGGCAATGCCAGCCGCAACGTGGCTTTGGGGCCGAAGGCATTCCAGTTGAATCTCAGTCTGGTGAAGCGCTTCGCGCTTACGGAACGGACGGCTCTGGATCTGCGGTTGGAGGCGTTCAACGCCTTCAACACCGTCAACTTCGGCAATCCGGCGGCCACGTTCGGCAGTTCCAACTTTGGCCAGATCACTTCGGCGGGCGACCCCAGGGTCGTCCAGGTCGCCATCCGCTACCGGTTCTAGGAAGGGTTTGAATCTCCAATGACGACCAGAATTGCATTCATCGGTTTTGCCCTTGCAGCAGTCCTCTCCGCACAGACCTTCACCGGGTCGATCAGCGGCAAGGTTTCCGATTCAAGCGGTCTTCCAGTGCCCAAGGCGCAGATCGTTGCGACGGAGGAATCCACCAACACCGCGATCAAGACCCAGTCGAATGATTCCGGGGACTACACGGTTTCGTACTTGAAGCCCGGCACGTGGCGGATCGCCTTCAAAGCCGCCGGGTTCAAGGAGCACGTGGAGACCGGGGTCGAACTGCAGATCAACCAGCAGCGCCGAGTGGACCCGACCTTGGAAGTCGGCCAGGTGACGGAGGTGGTCCAAGTGACGGCGTCCGGTGCCCAGGTCAACTATGTTTCACCGGAGATCGGCCACGTGGTCAATTCCGAACAGTTGGTGGAGCTTCCGCAACTCGCAACTTCGGGACGCGGCCGGTCGCCGTTCCTGCTGGCCAAGTTGGTGCCTGGCGTCACCACCAACGGAAATACCTACACGAACATCAATGGTTTCAGCTTCGCGGGCGGACGGCGTGTAACAAACGAAATCTTGGTGGACGGCATCCCCAGTACCAATCCGTCGGACGAAACCTACACGATCACCCCGAGTCCGGATTCGATCGAGGAGTTCAAAGTCATCACGACGCCGTTTTCCGCCGAGTATGGCCACACCGGCGGCGGCGTCATGATTGCGACCTCCAAGGCGGGTTCGAACATTCTGCACGGCAGCGCCTATGATTTGTTTCGCAACCGGGTGCTGAACGGACGGGATTTCTTCTCGCCGTTGAACAGCGCCACCAAATACGTGCAGAACGATCCAGGCTTCACCATCGGCGGACCGGCCGTTATCCCCCACGTCTACAACGGGCGTAACAAGACCTTCTTCTTCGTGGATTTCAACGTGACGCTCTCGTCGCAGGGCACCGGTTCGAGCTTCCTGGTCCCGACGGAGATCCAGAAGGCGGGCGATTTCTCGCAAACCCTCGCAGCCGGAAAGGTCGTGCCGGTCTATGATCCGAAGACTTTGGCCGCCGACGGTCGGACCCGCATCCAGTTTCCGAACAACGCTATTCCCTCCAGTCGGATTGACCCGGTCGCGGCCCAGATCGTGAAGTTCTACCCCAAGGCCAACGCCGCGATTAACGGGAACAACTACTTCGTCACTCCGCCGGCCACCAACGACAACTGGCAGTACCTTGGCCGCATCGACCAGAATTTCGGCTCCGATGACCGGGCCTTCTTCCGCTTCGGCCAATACAGCCCCAACAACAACGCCGTACCTTACATTCCCAACAAGGCCAACAACCAGACGGCTGGCGGCTGGACCGATACCCAGGCCGTGATGAGCGAGACCCATGTCTTCGGACCGACACTGGTGAACGATTTCCGCTTCGGCATGATCCAGGAGGACAACTACTCCACAGCCGGAGGCGCGGGAGCTGCGGTTCCAGAACTCGGGCTGAAAGGTGTGCCGCTGTTCGACTTCCCCGTGATCGGCGTCTCCCAGATGATCCAGCTGGGTTCCGGTGCCAGCAACCACGACCGCGACCGCAGCTGGGTGTTCAACGAGGCACTGACTTGGCAGCATGACCGGCACACGGTCAAGATGGGTGGCGACTACCGCCGCCAGATGTACAACAATTACAGTCCGGGAAAACTTGCCGGGAGCTACAGCTTCACCGGTGCATACACCAGTGTGGTTCCGAACGGGACGGGCAGCGGCTACGGCTTGGCCGATTTGCTGCTGGGCGCACCCGCGTCCACCTCGATCAGCATCAACGATTACACCTACCGGCTGAACATCAACAGCGCCGGGGCCTACATCCAGGACGACTTCAAAATCCTGCGCAGCCTCACGTTGAACCTGGGTGTCCGCTGGGAATGGGACGGGCCGTATTCCGAGGCCAACAACCAGTTCGCCAGCTTCAGTCCCGACGTGAAGAACCCTGTTACCGGCGGGCAGGGCAACGTTCTCTTCGCGGGCCGCAACGGCAACCCGACCCATTTCAGCCCGAACGTCTACCACGATTTCCTGCCCCGCATTGGGTTTGCCTGGAATTTCATGCCGGACACCGTTTTCCGCGGCGGCTACGGGATCTACCGCCTTCCGGCCATCGGCTACTCAGGTACAGGGCCGACATCCCAGTTCGCGCAAACCCTTTCGGCTGTCAGCACCGACAACAACCAGAATCCAGCCTACTATCTGGCGAACGGCGTCCCGCCGACCTCCACCAACCTGGACGTGAACGGGAACCCGAATATCCCTGCCAACGGGACCCGCAACGTCAGCATGCTGGAACTGCGGGCCCGCACCCCATACAACCAGACTTGGCAGATGGGATTCCAGCACCGTTTTGCCGGAAACTGGATCGCCGAGGCCGACTACGTGGGAACCCGCGGCGTGAAACTGCCGGTGAACGTTCCGATGAACCAGCTCCGGGCCAACCTGTGGGGACCGGGGAACCTGCAATCCCTGCGCCCGTACCCGCAATACCTGAACGTGACCCACCTGACCAACGATGGAAATTCCTTCTACAACGCGCTCCAGATGAGCCTCAACCGTCGCTGGAAGGACGGCATTCTTTCCGTTGCCTACACGTGGTCGAAGATTACCGACGACATCGACGGCCCCTCCGGCTCCAGCCCGATCCAAAACATCTACAACCTGAAGGCGGAGCATGGAATTGCTTCCTATGACGTCCCCCAGCGCCTGGTGACGAATTTCGTCTACCGGTTGCCGATCGGGACACGTGGGCAATACTTGGCGCACATTCCGGTTCTGAGCCACGCGCTCGGTGGATGGGAATTGTCGGCTGTCGGCGAGTTCCAGATTGGGCTGCCGCTTTCGGTTTCCCAGGCCAACGGCACGGGCGGGTTTACCGGCGGCCAGAGACCCAACCAGATTGCGCCAGCCGCACTGGCCGGAGACCAGCGGTCCTTGACGCGCTGGTTCAACACCGACGCATTCACAGTTGCCCCGGCCTACACCTCCGGGACTGCCCCCCGCTTCCAATTTTATGGGCCGGGAATGGAAAATTGGGACGCGTCGCTGATGCGCAACGTCATGCTGCGGGAGCGTATGCGGTTGCAGTTCCGGGCTGAATTCTACAACGCGATGAACCACCCGAACTTCCGGAATCCGAATACGACGCTGGGGAACGCGAACTACGGGAAGATCACTGCCGACAATGGTCCGCGGAACATGGAGTTGACGCTCCGGTTGTTCTGGTAGGGTAAAGTGCTTTCCATGAACCGGAACGCGTTGTTGCTGCTGGTTTTCGCTTGCTCCATGCCGGTTTCAGCTGCGGCACCGCCGAATGGCGTCTACGCCGTTGGACACCGTGGTTTCAAAGCGGTCGCTCCGGAAAACACCATCGAATCCTTCGAGGCCGCTGCCGCCGTGGGCACGGATTACATGGAGACCGATATCCGTCCCTCTCGCGAGGGCGAACTGGTGCTCATGCACGATGGCACCGTCGACCGCACCACCAACGGCAAGGGCGCGGTCTCGAACCTGTCTTTTGCCGAACTCCGGCAACTGGATGCCGGGCATGGACAGCGTATCCCGACGTTCCGCGAGGCACTCCTCTGGGCCAAGCGGAAAGGCGTTCGCATCGACGTGGACCACAAGGCCGGGGCTGTGGAGGATCTGGCGAGGGTCATCCAGGAAACCGGAATGACGAAACTTGTCGTCGTTGAGGGCAACCGGGAAAATCTGGTCAAGTTTGCCACGTTGCTGCCCGGTATCGATACCATGCCCAAGGTCGATTCGGTGTCGGATGTGGGAGTTGCCTGCGGCTTGCTCCACACCACCGTGATCCGTCTGTCTTTGGAGCAATTGGCCCAACCAGCCTACGTGGGCGCCGTCAACGGCTGCGGTGCCAGGGTTTCCGTCACCGTCCTGGGACAGGCGGACAACGAGGAAGACATCCGCAGGGCGATCACCCTGGGTGCGCAACTGATCGAGACGGACCACCCGGACCTCGTTGCCCGAATCCGTTTGACAGCCAAGTTCGAGCCTCGATAGTTCGTTGGGCCAAGCACCTCTTGGCTTGCGTTCCTTCACCGGGCGACGATTGTAGCCGGCAGTTTTGCGACCAGGCGAGCCAGTTCGTCCGTTGAGCGCCAATCCCCGGCGTAGCGGGCTTGGTTGTAGAGTTCCGTAATTGGTGCTATGCCGGATCGATAGGGCTCCGGCAGGGTTTTTCCGAATTCCATCGGCGTCAATGCCGGAGGCTTGGGATAGCCCCTCTTGGCGAGGGTTTCCAATGCCGTCTCGAAGAGCAAACTTGCGGCTAGGTCGGGTCGGCGGGTGCGGACCGCCCTGCGCAGACGCAGCCGGATTCCGAGCCAGCGCCATCCGCGCGGCAACCAAATGGCGGCAAGCACTAGTGCCAAGGCTGCCGATGCCCACTCCGCAACCTCGTTCTTGGCTTGGGCCCACCACTCCCGCGATGTCGCGCGGATCGTCGGCACTTTCCAGTTCCTTGTCGCGGTGGCGATCCTGGAGGCCAGCGTGGCTTGGCTCGATAGGTCGTAAGCCATCACCCAGCGCTGCCACCAGCTGTCCAGCGCGTCGAAATAGACGCCGACGCGGGCCATGGCCTCGGTTTGGGGCGGGCCGGACGGCGTGGGGTCGAACGTCACCCAGCCACGACCTTCGATCCAAGCCTCCACCCAGGCATGCGCGTCCGACGCCCGCACCACTTGGAGTCCGGAGAGTTCATTGAAATAGCCGCCGAGATAGCCGGTCGCGACCCGGGACGGGATTCCAACGGTCCGCAACATGACGGCCATTGCGGACGCGAAATATTCGCAGTGCCCGGCCTTGGTGCGGAAGAGGAAGTTGGTGAGCGGGTCCCGAACCGGGATGGCGGCAGTTTCCAGCGAATAGCGGAAATCGTTGCGGAGATGCGCCTCGATCCGCCGGGCCCGTTCCGCATCCGCGCCGGGTCCGGGGGGGACGCTGTTGACCCAGTCGCGGGCCAAGTCCCAGATTTTGGAATTGACCGCGGGTAACCGCAGCGTGCGCATCCGTTCCAAGGGCGGGAGCACGGTGGGCAGGGGCGGTGCCGACAACGCCGACACCTCATACCGCAGTTCGCGCCCTGCCTGGAACGGCACCCGGAACGACTCCTCCCTGCTTTTCCACAACCGCGGAGCCGTCGTGTTGATGTATTCGGGTACGCCTGCAATGAAAAGAGTGCCGGAACTGGTGGTGTTGAGATCCACGCGGTACAACAGCCGCCGACCGTCGCGCCGCGAGCGTTGTGGCAACCCGGCGACCTCCGCCGTGCCGTTGGAAATCGGCACTTCGGTGAAGGGTACTGCCGGGGCGGACCACTTGCGGCCGTCGAACAGGCTTAGCGCAGCACCGCGCCACTTGAGGGATTCCGGTAGTGGACGCGAGTAGGATTGCACGTACATGACGGGGCTGTTGTCGCGTGCGATCTTTCCGAAAGTGCCGAGATCGACGACGTTCGAAAATCCGGTCATGCGCCCCGCGAACGGCAGCATGCGGGCGGCGGCACGGGCGGTACGGGGGACGATCAGGAAGATCCCGCCACCCAACGCCATCACCCCCAAAGCGCCGCACCCGGTGGCAATCCACAGCCGCCATCCCATACCGGCCCTTGTTTGAACAACTGTGCGCCCCGATCTGCCGGTTTCCCTTCGAATTTCGGTTCCGGCGAGTGCCGCTGTGGCGAACAGGGCGAACAAGGCTAGAAAAACGAAGAAGGTGGCTTGGAAGCCCAGCACGGCTCCGGCCGCAAGCTCCACGAAGGCCACCGCGCCGACGGAGAAATAGTCGCGGTTCGACTCAGCCGTTAGCGTTTTGACGGCAGCGAGGAAGCAGACGCTGTGGACGGTGGCAAGGAAGAAGTCCGTACCCAGGAAGACGAATTCCACAGGGTAGAACAGGACGCTGGAAACTGCCAGGACCGAAACGAGGCGGGATGGGATTCGGATGGGCTGGCGGAGGATGGCGGCGAGGGCCCGGATTGCGAATGCGGCCGAGGTGAAGCCTACTGTGACGCCGTCGAGGCGTCCGGTTCCGGCCAAGGCGAAGAAGCCGCTGGCGGCCAAGCCAACCATGGCCAGATGCACAAAACGGTCCAAGCTAGATGAACGGTTGGGCGGCATGGACTGTGATCGCCGGGAGGCGGCGCGCAATCGGTGAATCTAAGCTGACGAAACGGGTCCCCGTGGATGGGGACCCGCAAACACCAGCCCTACTTCACTTTTTCTTTCTTGGGCTTCTTGGTTTCCTTCTTGCGGTCCATTCCTTTGGCCATTCGAAACAGCTCCCTTCTGTTTGATTATGAACTGGGGCGAACGTTTTGGGAAGGGGCGCGCGTCAGGCCGCGTCCGAGATCGCCTGTTTGATCAGCTTTTCCACGTCCGCCTGGGGTAGATCGGTGCTGATGAACAACTCTTGGCGCGCGCCGTTGCAGAGGCCGATCCCCTTCCAGCCGTTTTGGGTGGCTACGGTGATCCGCACCTTTACGACCCCCTTGGCGTCGCGGACCGGTCGGATGACGCCGGGGATGATGGACCGGATTTCGTCCGATTCCACCAGCTTGAGCAGCACCGGGCGCAGGTCGTCCAGGATACTGTGCTCGATTTTGAGTTTGCCTTGGGCGGTGCGCAGCCGGAATGCCATTGTCCATCTCCATTGTGGGCACAAGACCTATATAATCTATACACGCGCAATGACGAAATTGACGTTTGCAGGCATTTCGGGTCTTGTTTTGTGGCCGTTGGCGGCGGTGTGCGCCACCGGGTCCGCAGTTTCCATCCTCCAGGAGCGCTGCGGGCAATGCCACGGCGATGCCAGTGGAATGGCCGGACTGAAGGTGACGTCGCGGGAAGCGCTGCTGCGCGGCGGCAATCGCGGCGCGGCGCTGGTGCCGGGAAAATCCGGCGAGAGCGCACTTTACAAGGCCGTAGCCCGAGTTGGTGAAGTAAAGATGCCGCCCACGTCGCCTTTGTCGGCGGACGAGGTTGCAGCCATCAAGGATTGGATCGACGCCGGTGCTGTGTGGGGCGATGTCCAGGTCTCCAAGTCGGCTCCGGCGAGCTGGTGGGCTTTCCGCAAGCCGGTCCGTCCGGCGGTGCCTGCAGGCAGTTCCAACCCAATCGACGCCTTCATCGACCAAAAGCTGGTTGCCGCCAAGCTTGCGCCCGCACCGGAGGCCGACCGTCTGACACTCCTCCGCCGCGCAGCCTTCGATCTGACCGGCTTGCCGCCCACCAAGTCCGACATCGACCAGTTTTTGGGCGACAAAGCTCCGGGGGCTTGGGAGCGCACGATCGACCGCCTTCTCGCTTCGCCACGTTACGGCGAAAAATGGGGTCGGCATTGGCTCGACCTCGCCCGTTATGGCGACACGGCCGGTTTCGAACAGGACCCGTACCTGCTGCTCGCTTGGCGCTACCGCGACTACGTGATCAAGGCGTTCAACGACGACAAGCCGTACGACACTTTCATCAAGGAGCAAATCGCAGCCGACGAACTTTTTCCCACCGACCCCGAGGCCCGTACCGGCACCGGATTTTATCGCGTGGGGACCAACCGCGACATGCTCTTTAAGGTAGAGGACGTGAATCTGGTGGAAAAGCGGATCGACATGGTGGATACCACCTCCGCCGTGTTTCTCGGCCTGACCGTGGGCTGCGCGCGCTGCCACGACCACAAATTCGACCCGATCCCCCAGAAGGATTACTACCGGTTGCAGGCCGTCTTCCAGCCCGCCGTCGCGGACAAGGTGTTTCTCGACTACAACCCGGCCCGGAACTACGATTTGGCGGAAAACAACCGCGCGTTCCGGCTCTACCAGATCGGCGAGGAGATCGCGACCATCAACAAACGGTATTCCGAGCCGATTCGCAAGGAGAAGATTTCGAAGCTTCCGGCGGATCTCCAGGCTGTTTTCAATACCCCCGAGGCCAAGCGGACGCCGGACCAGAACCAGTTGATCCTGGACAATGCCGCCAAGGTGCGTGTTTCGCCCGAGGAAATCACCACAGCGATGGCGAAGCCGGAAGGACAGGCGGACCGGGAACGCCTGGATTCCATCGGCAAGCGGCTTGTGGGCATCTTTGCTGGCTATGGACCGGCACCGATGTCTTCAGGAATCACCGACGCGGGCCGCGACGCGCCGAAGACTTTCGTGGCGATCCGTGGCAATCCCGAGAACTATGGCGAAGAAGTGCAGCCGGGCTTCCTGACGGCGCTCGGCGGCGGCGATATTCCCGAAGCACCGCTGCATGCCGCATCCACGTTGCGCCGCAAGGGTTTGGCGGAATGGATCGCCAGCCCGGAAAACCCGCTCACCGCACGCGTGATGGCCAACCGGATCTGGCAGTTCCACTTCGGCAACGGCCTGTCGAGGTCGCCCAGCGATTTCGGCACCCGCGGCGGCCTTCCCACGCATCCCGAACTGCTGGATTGGCTTGCCTCGGAATTTGTCGCCAAGGGCTGGTCTGTGAAGCAAATGCACCGGCTGATCATGACATCGGCGGCGTACAAGCGGTCGGCTACGGTGTCGGACCAGGCCTTGGCGAAGGACCCCGCGAATGAACTGTTGTCGCACATGAACCGGCGGCGGTTGGAGGCCGAGGAAATCCGTGACGGGTCCCTCCAAGTCACCGGCGAGCTCAACTTGAAGACGGGCGGGGTGCCGATCGTGCCGCCGCTCTCCAAGGAGGAAATGTTCGGGATGATCGGGAATCCCGCCAGCGCCTGGCTGGTGACGCCGGACAAGACAGAGCACCAGCGCCGGACCATCTACCTGCTTTCCCGCCGGACCTTCCAGCAGCCGATGGCGCAGGCCTTCGACGGCCCCGACGGTGTTCTCACATGTGCCCGCCGCAACGAAAGCACCACCGCACCGCAATCGTTGGCGTTGTTGAACAGCGGATTCACGATGGACCGAGCCCGCGCCTTGGCGGCAAAGACATCCTCGCCGACCGAGGCTTGGGAAAAAGTGTTCGGACGCGCTCCCTCGGCCGAGGAACTGGCTGCGGCCAATGCGTTCCTGGAAAAACAGACTGTACTGCTCGGGTCGCGGGAAGCCGCGATGTCGGAGCTTGCCCGCGGACTACTGAATACGAACGAGTTCCTATATGTCGATTAATTCCCCGATGAATTTGACCCGCCGCCAGTTGCTGTCCCGTGTTGGAAACGGTTTCGGTTTGGCCGCGTTGGCGGGTATGCTCGACCGGGAAAAGCTGTTCGGGGCCGAGGTGAATCCGCTCGCGCCCAAGCCGTCGCCGCTGCCCGCCAAGGCCAAGAGCATCATCTACCTGTTCATGCACGGCGGTATCAGCCAGGTGGATACCTTCGACCCCAAGCCGATGCTGACGAAGAACAGCGGCAAGAACCTCTCGGCGGACTTGGCCAAGCTGATCAAGACCAGCTTTATCCACGATCCCTCCAAGGCGATCCTGCGCGGCAGCCCATGGGAGTTCAAGCCCGGCGGAAAATCCGGCATTCCGGTTTCGGATCTCTATTCCAATGTGCGGGAGATGATGGACGACATCGTGGTCCTGCGGGGCTGCTATGGGGACCAGTTCGACCACGCGCCGGCGATCTACCTCCGCAGTACCGGGTTCCAGCTGCCTGGAAGGCCGTGCCTCGGCTCCTGGGTGACCTACGGGCTGGGTACGGAGAACCAGAACCTGCCCGCGTATGTTGTGATGTCGGACGGGTCCACCAAGTCCGGCCCTCCGGCGTACAGCGCCGGATTCCTTCCCGCCGTTTACCAGGGCACCATTTTCCGCGGCGGGGACAGCCCGATCCTCTATCTGAAGAATCCCGAGGGCATTGCCGATCCCGTGCAGCGCCAGACTCTCGATTTCATCAACCAGGTGGACCGGATGCAGCAAAAGACCCGGCTGAACGATTCCACGCTGGACGCCCGGATTTCCTCCTATGAGTTGGCGTGGCGGATGCAATCGGCCGCTCCCGAGGCTGTGGACATCACCAAGGAGACCGAGGCGACGAAGAAGCTCTACGGCGTGGGCGATACCACAACCGACGATTTCGGGCGCAAGTGCCTGTTGGCGCGCAGACTGGTCGAGCGCGGGGTGCGTTTCGTCCAGCTGATTTCCGGGACCAACGTGGGCCAGGATTGGGACGACCAGCACACCGATTTGACCGGTACCCTGGGCCGGATGACGGCCAAGACCGACAAGCCCATCGCGGCGCTGTTGAAGGATTTGAAGGCGCGCGGGCTTCTGGATTCGACGCTGGTGGTCTGGGGCGGGGAATTCGGCCGGACGCCCCTGGCCCAGGGGGACAATGGGCGCGACCATCATCCCTACGGTTTCTCCATGTGGATGGCCGGCGGCGGTATCCAGGGCGGCAAGGCTTTGGGGGCGACCGACGAGTTCGGCGTCGCGGCCACCGAGATGCGGATCGATGCGCACGATGTGAATGCGACCATCCTGCGGCTGATGGGGATCGAGCACAAGGCCCTTACGTATCTGTACCAGGGCCGGGACATGCGCTTGACCGATGTGAAGGGCGAGGGCGAGTTTTCGGCGAAGTTGTTGGGGTAACCGGCGGCGCGCTCCCAACACGCCTTGGACACACCAGCCAAGCCGATGCGATATGCTCAATCGGATATGAGCGCACCCTCCAAGGCCCCGTCTTCGCCAATCAGTATTGACCGCCACGCCAGTTACAACAAGTCCCGGATCTTCCTCGTCAGCGTTCTCGCCCTTTTCCTGGCGGGCGTCGCAGCCTCCCTCCGGGCGGACGTGGCGAGCGACATCCAGAAGATATTCTTTGATCCAATTGACCGCGCGCACTCCGCGCAAATGATCGGTGCCGTTCTCGGCGTCCCGTTCCTGGGCTTTGCGGTCACGATTGCCATCGGCAGTCCGCTGCTCGACATCATCGGCATGGGCCTGTTGCTGCCGCTTTCGGCGGCCTGTTTCATCGTTGGGACCGCAATCATCATCTTTGCCTCGAATCTTGCCAGCGGCGCGGCCGTATACAACGTGATCTGGGGCGGGGCATTGCTCTGCGGCATCGGCCAGGGCATGGTGGAGACCGTGGTCAACCCGCTGATTGCCACGATTTACTCGGATGAGAAGACGGCCAAGCTCAACGCCCTCCACGCTTGGTGGCCGGGCGGACTGATCGCCGGCGGACTGCTCGGCTACCTGCTGACAGACCTCAACTGGCAAGCGAAACTGGCCATCGGCTTCCTGCCGGGCATCGCCGTTCTGGTGCTCTGCATCGGGCTCAAGTTCCCCCCCACCGAACGCGCCGCCTCCGGCATCTCCATGGGCCAGATGTTCAAGGAACTGCTCAACCCGATGTTCCTGATCCTCTTCCTCTCCATGTTCCTCACGGCGGCGTCCGAGCTCGCGCCCGGCCAGTGGGTGGATTTCGCGCTCACCCGCACAGTCCACATGCAGGGCATCCTGCTGCTGGTCTACGTGAGCGGCATCATGTTCGTCGCCCGCCACTTTGCCGGTCCGATTGCGCACAAGCTCTCCCCGATCGGCCTGTTGTGGATTTCCTGCCTGCTGGCCTCCATCGGTCTGGTCGCTCTCAGCTTGGCCGATTCCCCGGTCACCGGCCTGCTGGCCGCCACCGTCTGGGGCTGCGGCGTCTGCTTCATGTGGCCCACCATGCTGGCGACGGCTTCCGAGCGCTTCCCGCGCGGTGGTGCGCTGCTCATGGGGTTCATGGGGACTGCGGGCACACTGTCGATCAACTTCGTCCTGCCGATCATGGGCAGCATCTTCGACAACAAGGTGGCCGATCTTGCCGGCGGTGCCGGAAACTTGGCCGCGATTGCTCCGGACAAGATGGAGCTGATCAAGGCGCAAGCCGCTGGGTCCTCGTTCCAGGCTGTGGCAATCCTCCCCGCACTGCTGTTGGTGGTCTTCGGCGGCATTTGGTTCTATGACCGCTCCAAGGGCGGATTCAAGGCCGTCAAGATCTCGTAGCCGGAACCCAAAATGCAAAAAGGCCCGGCGCACGCGAATGCGCCGGGCCTTTTTGCTTTCCGTTTCTACTGGATCGTGATCGTTGCCGAATTGCTGGGGCGTCCAGAGGCCGTGGCCACCACAGCCACGTTCCCCTTGCCGGCCAGCGACCGCGGAATCAGGATGTTGTACTGGTCAATTCCCGGATACGCCCCCGATGTGCCCGCATAGGCCACCGTCGCCGCAACTCCGCCGATGGTCGCCGTGGCCGAGGTGACTGTTCCCAACCCGCTTCCGTAGAGAACGGCGAAGACTTGGTCCGTCGCCGGTCCCAGGTCGATTGCCGTGCCCAACGCTTCCACCGTTGTCTGGCTACCCCGCACCCGCACCAGGTAGCCCTTTGCCAAGCCCGCGCCGTCAATGAACAGGTTGGGGTAGCAGGAGACCACATTCAGGTTCGATGTGTAGCTGGTGGTGCCGTTGTTGAACGTCGCGGTCGCGAAACCGGTCGCCGTATCCGGGGGCAGGCGGAAGTTCACCTGTCCGGCGGAGACGAACTGCAACGTCGCAGCACGGCTCGTCCCCGCCGAATCCTTCACGGAGACGCTCGCACCGGCAAGGGATGCCGGCCAGTCCGCCGAGGTTGCCGATGCCGTTGCCGTTGCCAACGACGAGCCGAACAGCGAATACGCCGAAATCACCGAGCCTGGAGCAGCC